>JAFAJR010000101.1 GCA_019236085.1 Candidatus Dormiibacterota bacterium | reverse complement strand
ATCGCCGACGTCACCGCGGCGACGCAGCACCACCCATGCCGGCGCCGGGCCAGACGCAGCAGGAGCGACGGCAGGAACGCTACGAGGAGATGGCTCGCGACGCTGAGTCTGCCGCACAGAATGAACAGCCTGACGCCGGCGAGAGCGGCTCGGACAGCGCCGAGGCGGGGGAGGTCGACTCCGAGTCCGGTGACGCGCGCGGTGACGAACGTGCGCTGTCACCTGTGACCCGCAGCTCTGGTGAGCAGGTGTTCGACGGCGAGCTCTTCTCGGTGCGCAAGATCCAGCTGCCGCGTGACCGCCGGGCACGCACTGCCAGCGGCAAACGCAGCTCCTCGCGCAGCGCAGACAAGCGGGGGCGGTACGTGCGCGCCACGCAGACCGAGCATCCCACCGACAGCGCGTTCGACGCGACGATGCGCGCTGCCGCACCACATCAATTGCGACGGCGCAGCGAACGTGTCCAGCAGGCGAATGCGCCGGTGCTGCACCTGGAGCGCCAGGACCTGCGCCAGAAGGTGCGCCGCCGCCGCACGGGCACACTCATCGTCTTCGTCGTCGACGCCTCGGCATCGATGGACGCTGAGCAACGCATGCAGGCCACCAAGGGTGCTGTGCTGTCGCTGCTACGCGATGCATATGTGCGGCGGGACAAGGTTGCGCTTGTGGTGTTCTCGGGGCGCACCGCACGTATCGCACTGCACCCCACGAGCAGCGTGGACCTCGCCGAGCAGCGCCTGCAGCGGCTCGCCGTGGGCGGCACCACGCCGCTGACGCACGGGCTCGTTGCAGGCCTCAAGGTGGTGCGCACCGAGCGGCTGCGCGACCCCCACGTGTATCCGCTGATGGTGCTGATCTCGGATGGGCGGGGCAACATCTCACTGTTCGGCGACGAGCCTCTGATCGAAGCGCAGCACGTCGCCGCGCAGCTCGGCTCTGACGGCGTGCATGTCCTGGTGATCGATTCGGCTCGCGACCACACGCTGCGGCAGCAGCTGCCGCGCGTGGGCTCCAGGCACCGAACGGCGCTGTTCGGCGGCTACGGGTTCAATGCCTGCCAGGACCTCGCGGACCGGGCGGGCGGCGAATACCTCGGCCTGTACGATCTCTCGCAGGGAGCCATTCTCGCCGGCGTCGAGAAAACGCTGCGCGGTCGATGATCGTGCTACGCCTGCGACAATGCATGTGATGTACACGGGACGCAGCACCTTTCCGTTCACTGCGATCGTCGGCCAGGATCAGATGAAGCAGGCGCTCGTGCTCAATGCGGTGAATCCGTCCATCGGCGGTGTGCTGATCCGCGGCGAGAAGGGCACCGCGAAGTCCACAGCCGTCCGAGCGCTCGCGCGGCTCCTGCCTGAGCTCGATGTCGTCAGCGACTGCCGCTTCGGCTGCCCGCCCGAGGAGACTGAGGTGCAGTGCTTCGAGTGCGCCGCACGCACCGATTCCGGCGAGACACTGCCCCGAGCCAAGCGCCAGATGCGCGTTGTGGAGCTGCCCATCAACGCGTCCGAGGACCGCGTCGTGGGTTCCATCGACCTCGAAGCCGCGATCAAGCGCGGCGAGAAGGAGTTCGAGCCCGGCGTGCTCGCCGAGGCGAATCGCAACATCCTCTACGTCGACGAGGTGAACCTGCTCGACGATCACATCGTTGATGTGCTGCTCGACGCGGCGGCAATGGGGCAGAACACCGTGGAGCGCGAGGGCGTGTCGATCTCGCATCCGTCGCGCTTCATCCTGGTCGGCACCATGAACCCGGAGGAGGGCGAGCTGCGGCCGCAGCTGCTCGATCGCTTCGGTCTCTGCGTCGACGTCACCGGCATCCACGACGTGCGCCGGCGCGTGGAGATCGTGGAGCGGCGCGAGCAGTACGAGGATGACCCCGACGCATTCGCCGAGCAGTTCGCGGCCAGCGAACGTGAGGAAGCCGAGCGTATCTCGCGCGCAATGACCACGCTCTCAGACGTCGCTGTGGATCGGGCCATCCTTGTCTCAATCGCCTCGTTGAGCATCGAGCTGGAGGTTGACGGCCATCGCGCTGACATCGTCATGCGCAAGGGTGCCCAGGCGCTCGCGGCGCTGGAGGACAGGTCGCGAGTCGAGCTCGACGACGTCGAACAGGTGGCGCCGATGGTGCTCGCGCACCGGCTCAAGCCGGGAGTTGGTGGTTCGCGGCGCGGGCTCGCGGAGATCGGCGACATCCTGCGGACAGCATCTGATGGGCATTGAAGGAGGACCGTGATGATCGTTACCACCACAGAGAACGTGCCCGGAAACAAGGTGACCAGGGTCATCGGGCAGGTGTTCGGCCTCACCGTCAGAAGCCGCGGCCTGGGCGGCAACATCGCCGCGGGCTTTCGCGGCCTGGTGGGCGGCGAGGTGGGTTCGTACGTGAAGCTGCTGGAGGATGCGCGGCGTCAGGCGGTGGATCGGCTCGTGGAAACAGCGACCGCCGCCGGCGCCAACGCGGTGGTGATGATGCGATTCGACTCGTCCGAGATCGGCAACACCATGAGCGAGATCGTCGCCTACGGGACCGCTGTGGTCATCGAACCGGTGCAGTGAGCGCGGTCATCAGCGGTCTGGCGTTCCTCGTGGTGCTGGGGATCAGCATCGCGTGGCTGGTGACGCGGCGTGAGCGGTATCACAGCAACGTGTCGTCGCCCGGCCAGGTGCCGACGTCAGAGGTGGTGGTCGACCCCGAGACGGGGCGTCGCCAGCGCGTGTACATGGACCCGTCGTCCGGGAGGCGCAGCTACGTGGACGAGCCGGCCGCGCCCCCGGCTCCGCGCTCCTGAAGCAGATCCGTCGTATCGAAGGCGCGGCTCACCACAGCCCCTTCGCAAGTCTTTACACAGACGTCGCCCTCCCCGCCACTGGTTTGCGTCAACAGCCGTGGTGAGATGCGGCCCGTGGATGACGCACCGCGACCGCTTGACGACGAGCTCGGCCGCTGCGAGCAGGACCTGCGCGAGGTCCAGGGCCGCGCTGACGCGGCGCTCGCCCGTGCCTTGCAGGGGCTGGCAGTGATGCTGCGCACCGCCTTCGACGCCAGGGCGCGCGAGGTGGTTTCGGCCCAGCCCGAAGTGACGCACCGTCTGTCTGCGACCGGCAGCCTGCCCATGCTGAAGGCCCGGCTGCGCGCGCTCAACGCTGACGCCGACTCCATGACACACCAGTCACTCGACAACTCCAGGCTGTGGACACACCGCCAGCCACGCGCGTCGTCGGCTCCCGAAGTGGGCGACCTCCGGCCCGTCGGGCGGAGCTCAGGCCCCAAGGAGCTGCCCTTCGACGTGCGCGGCGACGTCGACGTCCTCGGTAAGCCCTTCGACGATCTGTTCAAAGAATTCGGCTACAGCAACGTCTCGCTCAACTTTGGATCGCTGCCGCTCAGCGATGACGTGGTGAGCGCGCTCGATGACTACGCCGATGCCGCCGGGCCGTGCTCGGCGCTGCTCGATCGCCGCGCGCGGCTCCTCGAACAGCGCGACCAGGTGAACGCGCTCCGCGTCTGGGAAGCCGCCTAGCCTCAGGCGACGTCGTCGTCGACCACCTGCACACGGGGCCGGCGGTCGAACACGGTGTGCCGCAGGGCGCGGAGCAGCCGCGGCCCGCTCTCGATGGTGCTCACCGGCACATCCGACGGTTTGCGGTCGACGTGCTTGCGCGTGATGTGGATGCCGTGCTTCGGCAGGATGCGCCGCAGATAGCCCCAGGTGTCCTGCAGGCCGTTGCTCACCGACTCGTAGCCGTGCTGCATGACCATGAGACGGGCCGAGAACGACATCAGCTCGTGAAAGAACATCTTCTCGTCATCGGCGCGCGGTTCGATCAGCAGGATGTCCACGTCGGGGTGCCGCTCACGCACCAGGCGAATATGGTCGAGCATGCCGTCGTGCAGCATGCCGCGCATCACCTGGTTGTAGATGCCGCGCATGCCGGTGTCTGAGAGGTGGTCGCCGAGGCGTCCTCGCATCGCGGCGGGTGCATCGAGACGGCGCGTGTCCACCGGCACAACAGGATTGATGACGACGATGAGAGTTGCACCACGGTCGACGGCCACGTCGATTGCCGAGATCCCCTTGATGCCACCGTCCACGTAGTCGACACCGTCGATGCGCACCGGCTTGAACAGCATGGGGATGGCGCTGCTGGCGGCGCACGCCAGGCTGATCGGCGTGTCCTCGTGCTGGAAGCGCGAGAAGATCACGCGCTCGCCGCTGTCGATCGCGCATGTGACGATGTGCAGCTCCGACTCCAGGGCCCGGAAGTCGTCGACCAGCCCTTCGCTGGTGAACAGCGACTCCAGATAGCGGTTGAGCTCGCTCGAGGTGAAGAAGCCCGACGGCAGCAGCGGCGTGAGCATGCCGATGATGTCGAGCGGATTGAGCCGCGAGGGGTGTCGCGTCACCTCCCACACCGCCTCGCGCACCAGCTGCGGGATCTTCAGCATCCGGCGCGCCATCTCACCGACGTTGGGACGGTAGATGGTCCACATGGTCGGTGAGCGCAGTAGCCTGTTGGAACCCTCGAGGCCGAGCGCCAGGTCGGTCGGCGTGACGCCGTTGGCCAGCAACGCCGACACCATTGATCCGGCACTCGTGCCGACGTAGATGTCGAAATCGTTGACGGTGGCGCCGACCAGCACGTCGTCGAGCGCACGCAGCGCACCGATCTCGTAGGTCAGACCGGTGATGCCACCCCCGGCGAGCACCAGCGCTCGCTTGCCGGCGTCGGGCCTCTCCTTCCCACGCCGCGGCAACGGCCGCGAGCCGTTCACAGCAGGCACGCCTCGATGATATCGCCCATAAGTTCCGTCGGCGTAGGGGAATTCACTTCCCCGGAGCCGACACCGTGCGGAAGGGGGTTGTGCGAAGGGGGACCCTTCCCCCCTTCGACCTTTAGCATGCGGCTCGTGCCCCAGGATCACATCCGCAATTTCTCGATCATCGCCCACATCGACCACGGCAAGTCGACCCTCGCGGACCGCCTGCTGGAAGCGACCGGCACTGTGGCGCCGCGTGACATGCAGGACCAGCTGCTCGATCAGCTCGACCTGGAGCGCGAGCGCGGCATCACCATCAAGGCCCAGGCAGTGCGCCTTGCATACACGGCACAGGACGGCGAGCGCTACGAGCTGAACCTAATCGACACGCCGGGACATGTCGATTTCTCCTACGAGGTGTCGCGTTCGCTGGCGGCCTGTGAGGGAGCGCTGCTCGTGGTGGATGCATCGCAGGGTGTGGAGGCGCAGACCCTCGCGAATGTCTACCAGGCGATCGACAACAACCTCGAGATCGTCCCTGTCATCAACAAGATCGACCTCCCGGCCGCGGACCCGGACCTGGTGCGTCGCGAGATATCGGAGGTCATCGGGCTGGACGGCGACGCCGCGGTCCTCACCAGCGCGCGCCAGGGCACCGGTGTCGACGAGGTGCTGGAGGCGGTGGTTCGTCGCATCCCACCGCCACGCGGCGATCCCGCGGCGCCGCTGAAGGCGCTCATCTTCGACGCCAAGTACGACGCGTACCGCGGCGTGATCGTGTACCTCAGGCTCTTCGACGGCAGCATCAGCGGCGGCATGCGTATACGCATGATGTCCTCGGGGCGCGAGTTCGTGGTGGATGAGGTGGGCACCTTCTCACCTGCGATGAGTGCGGCGAAGGAGCTGGCCTGCGGCGAGGTCGGCTACGTCGTCGCCTCCATCAAGAACGTGGGCGACAGCAAGGTGGGTGACACCGTCACCGACGCGGCGCGGCCCGCGCGCGCCGCCCTTCCGGGCTACCGTGCCGTCACGCCTATGGTGTTCGCCGGCATCTTCCCCATCGACAGCGGTGACGTGGAGAACCTCAAAGAAGCGTTGGGAAAGCTCAACCTCAACGATGCCTCATTGGTGTACGAACCCGAGTCCTCCGTCGCTCTCGGCTTCGGGTTCCGCTGCGGCTTCCTGGGCCTGCTGCACATGGAGATCGTGCAGGAACGGCTGGAGCGCGAATTCTCGCTCGAGCTCATCACCACCGCACCGACGGTGGAGTACCGCGTTGTCCTGCGCGACGGCAGTGTCGTCGTGGTGGACAACCCGGAGCTGCTGCCCGACCCGTCGGCGATCGAAGACATCGAAGAGCCGCGGACAAAGGCCACCATCATTGTGCCGAGCGAGCACGTCGGCGCCCTGATGGAGCTGTGCCAGGAGCGGCGTGGCGAGTTCAAAGGCATGGACTACCAGCCGGGCGACCGTGTGGTGCTCACCTACGATCTGCCGTTGGGTGAGATCATCCACGACTTCTACGATCAGCTGAAGTCGCGCAGCCGCGGGTACGCCTCGCTGGACTACGAGATCGCCGCCTTCCGCGCTGCCGATCTGGTGAAGCTTGACATCCTGGTCGGCGGCCAGCGTGTCGACGCGCTCAGCATGATCGTCCACCGCGAGCGAGCCCGCGAGCAGGGACGCAGACTGGCTGAACGCTTGCGTAAGCTGATCCCTCGCCAGTTGTTCGAAGTGCCAATCCAAGCGGCGATCGGGGGCAAGATCATCGCCCGCGAGACTGTGTCGGCGATGCGCAAGGACGTGCTGGCCAAGTGTTATGGCGGTGATATCACGCGCAAGCGCAAGCTCCTCGAGAAGCAGCGAGAGGGCAAACGACGCATGAAGCGCGTGGGCAACGTGGAGATCCCGCAGGAGGCGTTCATGGCGGTGCTCAAGATGGACGAGCAGTAGTGCCCAGACCGAACCCGCCGCGCAAGCGCTCGCGGCGTCCCGCGGGGAGCCGGGTGCGTGCCGACGCGCAGCTGAACAAGCAGACGGCGCAGAGCACGCAAGGTAACCAGCCGGCGAAACCGTCGCCGCAGCCGCAGCGCGCCAAGGCCGCGGCTGCTGCAGCGCCGCCGCCCGACGAGATGTGGTCCCGTCAGTCGTATGCCGTGCTCATCGGGTTCCTGGCGGTGTTGGAGGTGGTCATCACCGCGCTGCAGTGGGCCTTCGCGCCGGCCACCAGCAGCGGCGTGCCGAAGGCGCCGCTCTGGGAGTACGTCGTCTTCCTCAACCCCATCTCGCTGCTCGTGGCGTCGGTCATCGCGCCGTTCGGGGCTCGGTACGTCACGCACGAACGCCGCGCGCTGCGGCCCATCGAATCGATAGTTGTCGGGCTGGTGGCGTATTTCGTTTCGACCTTCGTCACCTTCGGTGTGGGTGCGCTGGTGGGGGCGTCCGCCGCCAACTCAAGCGGCTCACCGACGGCAACGCCCTGCCCTGCCTCCACTACGTGCGTCGCGTCACCCGCCGCGTCAGCCAGCGCATCGCCGACGGCCACCGCGTCGCCACATCCCAGCCCGAGCGCTTCCGCAAGCGCCAGCGCCTCGGCGAACCCGGCGCATTCCATCGCCTCGAACGCCGGGTCGCAGGCGGACCTTGCCACCGCAACGCTGCGCCC
>JAFAJR010000149.1 GCA_019236085.1 Candidatus Dormiibacterota bacterium | reverse complement strand
GGCGGCACGACAATGGTCGTGCTCTGGCCCGAGCCACCCCCGACGGGGCCGACGGAGACGTCCCCGTTGGAGGAAGAGGCAGCTGCCGGCAACGAGAGTGTGCCTGCGGCGCCTGCAACGCCGGTAGAATGATCTCGGTCGCGCTAGACGGGGCGATAGCGGTGCCCTGTACCCGAAATCCGCTCCAGCGGGGTCGAATTCCCCACCGAGGGGGCGCGCCGTCGGGTCCGCTCCGTACGCCTCGGCGTTGACGACCGGGTCCCGCGCAGCTCGGGCCCGTGAACCCCGTCAGGTCCGGAAGGAAGCAGCGGTAAACGGTCTCCCGGGGGTGCCGCGGAACAACCTGGTCCGAGCCGGGAGTGCGGGTGAGCGCCGGCGAGGTGCCAACGACGTGGGGTGCGCGACTACCCCAACAAAGCTCCGCTTTGTTGGGGGCCCCGTGACCCATCAGGGGGAAGGCAGATCCTTCTCCCTCGCCCGCCGGCAGAGCCGGACGAGCTTCACCCTCATCCTCGGCGCGCGGCAGCGCGCCGTCGGCGGCAGCGCTGCGATGACCATCAGGGTGAGGGCAGATCCTTCTCCCTGAGACAATGGGTCGTGGATGACGGTTGCCCTGTACCGGCGATACCGGCCCGCGAGATTCGACGAGCTCGTCGGTCAGGAGCTGATCGCGACGACGCTCCGCAACGAGGTGAGGACGCGCGCCCTGGCCCATGCCTACCTCTTCACCGGGACGCGCGGCACCGGCAAGACGTCGGCAGCCCGCATCCTGGCGCGAGCGGTGAACTGCGAGGCGCCGGACGGCGGAGAGCCGGACGGCGTGTGCGCCGCCTGCCAGGAGGTCGCGTCAGGCGCGTCGGTCGACGTCCTGGAGATCGACGCCGCCAGCAACCGGGGGATCGATGAGATGCGCGACCTCCGCGAGAAGGTGAAATACCTCCCGGCCTCGCTGCGACGGAAGGTCTACATCATCGACGAGGCCCACATGCTCACCACCGAGGCCTGGAACGCCTTTCTCAAAACGCTCGAGGAACCGCCGGAGCACGTCTTCTTCGTCCTGGCCACCACCGAGCCGCACAAGGTCCCGGAGACGGTGCGCTCCAGGGTGCAGCGCTTCGACTTCCGCCGGGTCCCGGCAGATGCCATCGAGCGCCATCTACGGGCGGTCGCTGAGCGCGAGGGCGCTGCCGCCGATGACGCGGCGCTGGCGCTGGTGGCGCGCGCCGCCCAGGGCAGCGTGCGCGACGCGCTGTCGCTGTTGGAGCAGGCGCTCAGCACCGGCGAGCGCCCGGTCACTGTGGAGACGGTCCGCCGCGAGCTGGGGCTGACCGACCCGAGGCTTCTCCAGGACCTGGTGCGCTCGATCGCAGGAGCCGATGCCGCCGGCACCCTTCGGGCGGCTGCCGCCGCTTTCGAGGCGGGTGCGGACCCCCGCCAGCTGCTGCGAGAGCTGGCCAGGCTGGCCAGGGCCGCCGAGCTGTCGGCTCTCGGGTGGCCCGAGGGTATGGACGTCTCACCCGAGGAGGCGTCGCTGTGTGCCGACGCCGGCGCCATCGCCGCTCCTGGCCTCTGGGTGCGGGCGCTGGACCTCTTCGCCGAAGCCGAGATGAATCTCCGCCAGCCGGTCGACGCCCGTCTCCAGGTCGAACTGGCCCTGCTCCGGCTGGTGCGGCCCGCCGCCTCGGAGCAGCCCGATGCGCAGCTTGCGGCGCTCATCGCCCGGGTGGACGCCCTGGAGCGGCGTTCTGCGCGGCCGCCTTCCGGCGAAACGGCTGGGCCGCCGGCTGTCGCCGACAATGGGGAACCGGCCGGCGAGACTGCGGAGGCGGCGAAGCCCGGACCCAGCACTAAGGATGACCGTGACCCGGCGACGCCCGAGGGTTGGGCGGCAGAGTGGCCGGTGCTCATCGAAGCAGTGGCCAGAAGCGACGCCATGCTCGCCGGCGTGTTGCGCGATTGCAGGGTGGTCGAGACAGAACCTGGGCGGGTGGTGGTGGGCGCCAAGGGTCAGTTCCACTACGACTGCATCCGCGACCCCCGCAAGGCGACCGTTCTGAGCGAAGCACTCAGCACCCTCGCCGGTCGTCCGATCGAAGCAGTGGCTCGATTTGTCGGTGAGCCCCAGACGCCGGCGGTGCCGGCCGGGACTGTGAGCGATGCCACCCAGGAGGCGCTGCGGACCTTCGCAGGGAGCCGGGTGACGTCGACGCGGCTTCGCGAGCCGGGGGAGCGCGCCCTGCCCCGGCCGCCGCGCGCTGGGTAGACTGCGACCGCGATGCCCAACCCGAACCCCAACATGATGAAGCAGCTCCAGCAGATGCAGGCGCGGGTCGCCAAGCTGCAGGAGGAGCTGGGCGACATCACGGTCACCGGCAGCGCCGGCGG
Organism: Candidatus Dormiibacterota bacterium; assembly: GCA_019236085.1. Lineage (GTDB taxonomy): Bacteria > Chloroflexota > Dormibacteria > Aeolococcales > Aeolococcaceae > JAFAJR01. The sequence continues at coordinate 1,527 of JAFAJR010000149.1, read as the reverse complement.
GGGAGTGGTCACGGTGACCGCCGACGGGCATCAGCGCATCACCGCGGTGACGATCGAGCCCGACGCTCTCGAAGAGGGGGCCGAGCTGCTCTCCGACCTGGTGCTGGCCGCGTGCAACGACGCCATCGAGAAGTCGCGTCAGGAAGCGGCCGCCCACATGGGCCAGCTGACTGCGGGGCTGGGCCTGCCGCCAGGCCTCCTCTGAGCCGGCGCTGACGATGGGCGGGTGACCGCGTGGCCCTGGTCCCCGAGGCGGTGGAACGCCTCATGGCCGAGTTCGGGCGGTTGCCCGGTATCGGCCCCAAGACAGCGCAGCGTCTGACGTTCTTCTGCCTGCGGGCGCCGGCGGAGACCTCGGAGCGCCTCGGCGCCGCCCTGGCTGCCCTGCACACCGGGGTGCGTCCGTGCGCCCGCTGCTGGTTCATCGCATCCGGGGAGCTCTGCGCCATCTGCGCGGATCCCCGGCGGGACACCGCGACTATCTGCGTTGTCGAGGAAGCTCTCGACGTCCTGGCGGTGGAGCGCAGCGGGGAGTTCCACGGCGTGTACCACGTGCTGGGTGGGGCGCTGTCGCCGATCGATGGCATCGGCCCCGACGAGCTGCGCATCGAGGAGCTGGAACAGAGGGTGCAGGACGGGGTGCGGGAGGTGGTGCTCGCAACCGATCCGGACGTCGAGGGCGAGGCGACGGCCTTCCACATCGGCGAGCGGCTCCGGGAGCTCGGTGTTACGGTGTCGCGGCTCGCCCACGGGCTGCCGGCCGGCACCGACCTGGAGTATGCGGATGAGCTCACCGTGGCCCGGGCGTTCGCCGGCCGGCGGGCGATCTAGCCGGCCAACCGGCGATGGGTTGACCGCGCATCCGTTCGAAGCGTAGAATCCTCCTCTTGCGCGCAGGGCCCGCCCGGCGCGTTGCGGCTGCCGGATTCACGACAGTGGGTGCGGCACGCCCTGCTCCTTGACAATTGAAGAGTGGAGACGACTTTCCGCGAAGGCCCATGAAGAGGGACGTGCCGTCAGGCACGGACCCGCGTGGACCTCGTCAATCACATGTCTCAGTCCGGCTTCGGCCGGAACGACATTTATGGAGAGTTTGATCCTGGCTCAGGATTAACGCTGGCGGCGTGCATGAAACATGCAAGTCGAGCGCGGTGTTTAGCGGGGTAACCTGCTGAACATCTAGCGGCGCACGGGTGAGTAACACGTGAGCAACCTACCTTCGAGTCGGGGATAGCCCTGGGAAACCAGGATTAATACCCGATGTGGTCACGACGGGACATCCCGATGTGAGTAAAGGCGCAAGCCGCTCGATGACGGGCTCGCGGCCTATTAGCTTGTTGGTGAGGTAACGGCTTACCAAGGCGATGATGGGTAGCTCGTCTGAGAGGACGATCAGCCACACTGGGACTGAGACACGGCCCAGACTCCTACGGGAGGCAGCAGTTAGGAATTTTGGGCAATGGGCGCAAGCCTGACCCAGCAACGCCGCGTGGGTGACGAAGGCCTTCGGGTTGTAAAGCCCTTTTG
>JAFAJR010000105.1 GCA_019236085.1 Candidatus Dormiibacterota bacterium | reverse complement strand
ACGCGTCGGTGGAACAGCTGCGCCGCCCTGAGCTTCGCGGCGTTCCGCTGGTCGTGGGCGGCGGCCGTGACGCCGACGGTCACGCGGTGCTGCGGCGCGGCGTGGTCAGCGCCGCGTCCTACGAGGCCCGTGCCTTCGGCGTGCACTCGGCGATGCCTCTGTTCACCGCGCTGCGGCTGTGCCCGCAGGCGGTCGTGGTGCCTGTCGACTTCGCTGCGTATCGCGTGGCCAGCCGCAGCGTCTTTGCCATAGCTCGCGAATACACGCCGCTGGTGGAACCGCTGTCCCTGGACGAGGCGTTCCTCGATGTCACCGCGTCCGAGCGACTGTTCGGCGACGCCGCGCACATCGCTGCGCTGATCCGCGACCGGGTGCTGCAGGAAACCGGCCTGCACGCGTCTTTCGGGGTTGCGACGTGCAAGACGGTCGCCAAGGTCGCCTCCGACCTGCGCAAGCCGCGCGGTTTCGTCGTGGTGGCACCGGGGGACGAGGCATCGTTTTTGGCGCCGCTGGCGCTGCGACGCCTCCCGGGACTCGGGCCGTCAGCCGAACGAGCCTTGCAGGGTCTGGGGATTCACACGCTGGGCGAGCTCGCCGCGCTGCCGCTCGAGGTCGTGCAGCGGCGGCTGCACACAGTCATGGGACGTTCGCTGTGGGAACGCGCCCAGGGCATCGACAGCGGCGAGGTTGCGCCTACCGGCAGGCCGAAGAGCGTGTCACGCGAGGAGACCTTCTCTCGCGATGTCAGCGATGCCGCCGCAGCGCACGACCGCATCGCGGTGCTTGCGGCGGATGTCGGCGCCAGCCTCCGGCACGACGGGCTCGCCGGCCGCACCGTGACCCTCAAGCTGCGACGGTCGGACTTCACGACGATCACGCGACAGCACTCGCTACCGGAAGCCACGGCGGGTGACCTCGCGATTCGCGACGCCGCAACTGCGCTCTTCGATCAGGCCTGGAGCGGCGAAGCGATACGCTTGCTGGGAGTCGGCGTCAGTGCGCTGGTCGAGCGATCGCAGATGGACCTGTTCACGCCGGAGCCGGAAGATACGAAAATCGATCACGCCATCGACTCGCTGCGCGAACGCTTCGGAGCGGCCGCGATCCGTCGCGGAGCTGCAGCCTCGCTGCGCGATCTCGACTGGCGACACGCGGATCTGCGCAACGACGCCGACGACGAGGACCGATAAGAATCGCCCATCGCCTCAGAGAGCGGCGGCACATACCCTCTGACGACTGCGTTCTTCTCCTCGCTCGCCGCCCCAAACATATTGTGCGGCTCGCTCGTCGTACGAGCCGATTGTCGTGCGAGGGTACGTGCCGCCGCTCCAGAAGACGTGATGCGTTACGTCAGTCCTCGTCGTCGGCGTCGTCATCGAGGTACGGCACGATGTCGCTGTCATAGAGCTCGCGCGCTCGTGCAATTTGCTCCGCGACGATCGCGACGCGGTCCTCCGGCCAGTCGAGCGCAGCGGCGAGCTCCGTGACTGCCGCTTCGCGGCCCAGCCGGTGACGCAGCGACACCTCCGCCGTCTCGTACAGCTGGGCGTCGCGGACGAAGGCCTCCTCCTCCTGACGCTCGATCGCCGCCGCTTCGAGCGCATGGTCGAGATGCACCGAGACGACGCGGCTCACGAACTGGCTGAGGCCCTCCGGCGCATCGGACCGCGCTGCGTACTCCGCAATCGCGACGATCGTGGCGACGGTCCCCTCCTGGTACAGGTCGAAGACGTCGAGGCCGCGGTTGCCGCGAACCAGCGCTTCGCGCAACGGGATGCCGAGGTGGTGCTCGACCAGCCGGTCCTGGGCCGGCCGGTCGCCGCTTCGCTGCACAGCTCCGAGCAGCTCGTGCACCTCCTCGGCGGGCAGCGGCGGCAGGGACCGGACCTGGGCGGCGATCGCGTCCAGGCCGGTGTCGTCGGCGTTCACGCCGAGGTCCGTTCCTTGCGACCGAAGCGCGCTGCAAGCTGCTCGCACGCCCTGGCCACCTCGCGGCGGGCGGCGCCCTGCGAGGCCCGCTCGACGGCGCCGGCGAAGGGGCCGCCCCCAACTGAATAGCGCGCGTCGACATTGACGGTGCTGCCGCCGCGAACCGCCCGCACTCTGATGTCGATGGTGAGCTCGAGGCCCTCCTCGAGCTCCAGCAACATGCGATTTGGCGGCGTGTACTCGCGGCAGACCAGCACTCCGCGGAGATGCCGCCCCAGTGCTCCGACTTCAACCTCATAGCGGGCGCCGACGCCATGCTTCGGGCCCCCCACATGGCGCAGGCGCCGGACCGCCGGCAGCCAGTCCGCGTGGTCCATGTCTGCGATGACGGCGAACACATCAGCCGGCGGCGCCGGGAGGGTGACGTCGGACCGTGCCTCGACCATTCCCCTAGTAGATCACTGTCGCGTAGTCACCGCACCGTTCGAAGCCGAGCGCGGCGTACAACCGCAAGGCGGCGTCGTTGTCGCGGTTGGCATACAGCGAGACCTGCTCCGTGCGGGCGAACAGCTCAGAGCAGATCGCCGCGATGCTTCGTGAGGCAACGCCGCGGCGGCGGTGTGCCGGCGCGGTGTACACGCCCTGAAGCTGCGCTGCCTCCGGGGTCCAGGCGCTGAGCTCTGCCTTGAAGACCACCTGACCGCGCTCCATCCAGACCCAGCTCCAGCCACGTTCCACCAGGGTCGCCATTCGCGAGCGCCACCAGGCCGGGTCAACGTTCAGGGGATCGACGCCCATCTCCTCCCGGTGCATCGCCGCGGCGGCGACCACCAGCGGATCGAGATCAGAGCGGACCGCACGCCTAATCGGCACGTCAGTGGAGTCGAGCCGGCCTCTGCGCAGCGTCAGCAGCGGCTGGCGGTCGCGCAGGTCCCTTGCCGCCCGTCCCAGGGCTGCGTGCAGCGCTACCGCTGCGTCTCGTGGCCCGACGATCACCCGCGGCGCTGCGCCGCTTTCGATCGCTTCGGCCAGCGCAGTGGCGTCCCTGGCGTCGGGGATGCACGGCACTGCCAGAGACCCGCTGAGGACGACGGCGCGAAGCGTGTCGCCATCACCCACAGCCCACCATGGCGCGGTCCACGACCCGCTGCGCAGCTCACTGCGCAGGTAGACGTTGCCGACAGGATCGCTGTCCAGCAGCGCTTCGATTCTCGGGCGCTCTCCGGCGTCGAGCCGCCGTGCGCGCAGAGCCGAACCAGTCGCCATGCGGTGCATTGTGGGGCGGCGCCACCGTGGCTGCAGGCGCACCGGCGACGCGGCCGCGTCGGCTATCGTGCTGCGGCGTGCCGCGACGCCTTCGACCATGGATCGTGTCAGTCGCCGCGCTGCTCAGCGCGTGTGGGAGCAGCGCTGTCACCACGCCGAGCCCTTCACCATCGCCCTCGCCGGGACAGTTCGTGAGCAGCGATTTCACGACAGTCGTACCCAACGGCTGGAGTGATCAGACACAGAACCAGGACGTGGTGGCAGCGGTGAGCGTCAGCGGAACGGTGCTGATGCTGTTGATAGCGCCGCCCACCAAGGCGAACGTGCTCAATGAGCACATCGACGTGTCACTCGTGGGCTCGCCGGTGCCGGACGACCAGCTGGCCACGTACCTGCAGAGCGTTGCACAGAAAGGCGCAACCAGCCTGACCATGCCACAGACGTTCGCCCTGGACGGCGTTACAGGGCTTTCCATCGATTACAGCTACGTGCCGCAGGGCGGTGTGCAGCATCGCATCCAGGACATGGTCGTCAATCGAAACGGCATCACCTACGAGATCGTGCTCAACACCGCCACCGCCGACTTCGCCGGCCAGCAGCCGGCGCTGCAACAGCTGATGAGCGCGTGGCACTGGACATCCTGATCCGGCGCTGAGCCAGGCGTTTTCCAAGCACCTGCTACGCTCTTGCCGCGGTGCTCATCTTGATGAACGTGCAGGCGACGCCTGCGCAGGTGCAGAACGTGTGCGACCACGTACGCGATCGCGGTTTCGTGCCGGTCGAGCTTCCGGGTGCTGACCGTCTCGCCATCGGCGTGCTCGGCTCGAACCCATCGTCGATTCGCGACGTGATTGTCGAGCTTCCCGGTGTCGTCGATGCGGTGCCCGTGAGCAAGCCGTACAAGCAGGTGACGCGCGAATGGCATCCCGATGCGACGGTCGTCGACGTCGCCACTGCGCGCATCGGTGACGGGTCGTTCAGCGTCATCGCCGGTCCCTGCGCCGTCGAGACCCGTGAGCAGCTCATCACCACGGCGCATGCGGTGCAGCAAAGTGGAGCCGCGGCACTTCGCGGCGGCGCTTTCAAACCGCGCACCTCGCCGTACTCCTTTCGCGGTCTCGGTGGCGCGGGGCTCGAACATCTGGTGGAGGCGCGGCGTCTCACCGGACTTCCTTTCGTCACCGAGGTGCTGACGCCGTCCGATGTGGATGCCGTCGCGGAGCACGCCGACATGCTGCAGGTGGGCACGCGCAACGCGCAGAACTTCTCGTTGCTCGAAGCAGTGGGTGACTCCGGCAAACCGGTGCTGCTCAAGCGCGGCCTGAGCAACACCATCGAAGAATGGCTGCTGTCCGCGGAATACATCGTTTCACGCGGCAATCCCGGCGTCGTGCTGTGCGAACGAGGCATCCGCACCTTCGAAGCGGCAACACGGAACACCCTCGACCTCAGCGCGGTGCCGGTGGCGAAGTCGCTGTCGCATCTGCCGGTGGTGGTGGATCCGTCACACGCGACCGGACACCGTCACCTGGTGCCGCCGATGGCGCTTGCGGCGCTCGCCGCGGGCGCCGACGGACTGCTGATCGAGGTGCATCCTGACCCGGAGAATGCACTGAGCGACGGTCCACAATCGTTGACCTTCGCGATGTTCGACGACCTCATGCGCCACGTCAGCCGAGTGGCTGAAGCACTGGATCGCAAGGTCGCGACGGCGCCGTCACAGGAGGCGGTGCCGAGCTCAGCTTAGGATGCAGGCGACCCTCCGCATCCATGAAGCTCTTCACCCGCAAGGCCGAAACCCCCGAGACCGGCACAGCGCACCTCTGCCAGGCGCGCGGCTGCGTCAATCAGAACGCTGAGCGCTGCCGCTACGTCGACCGTCGCGGACGTCGCTGCCCCGCGGTCTTCTGCGCGTCACACCACGAACGTGTGGGCGACGCCGCCTACTGTCGCCGCCACGCCGGTACCATCCGCGCCCTCGGCGAGACGGGACGCGACCGCAATCTGCTGCCGGATCTGGAGAACCGCGGCCCGTCTCTTGTCAACTGGATCGCCTCCGACATCGACCAGCGGGTGCGCAGCCTGCTCGAGGAGGTGGCCCGTCCCGGTGAGCGTGTGCTGGCCGAGGACGAGGTGGTGCTCGCCTACGACCAGGGCCGGCGGGCGCGCTGGGAGCGCAGCTGGCGGCTGGTCGAGGCCACCGGCCTGGTGCTCAAGGTGGCGATCACCGTGATGGAGGACGAGGACCCGTTGGTGATGGTCAAGGTGGGCCACGAGATGGTGGCCAAGGGTGTGCCGCCCTGGATCGCCCGGCGGGCGAAGGAGCCCGAGGTCACCGAGGCGGCCGACCGCTCTCAGCGGCAGCTCTTCTATCGCTTCCTCCAGGAGAACATCACGGTGGCCGTCCACCGGCTGCGGGAGAGGGCCGACAATCCCACCTGGGTCGCCTGACCGCTTCTCAGCAAACTCCTAGGCAGGCGTCATGCCCCGCTCAGGTCTCGCTCGTACCATGGCCCTGGTGAGTGGCGGACGGCGACTCCCGACGCAGGCGCAGCAGGAGCGCGACGCCGGGCTGCGCCGGGTGCGCACCATCACCTGGACGGCCGCCGTCGGCGCTGCCGCTCTGACAGCAGCGGCAGCGACCATCGCCGCCACCACCATCCCGGGCCACACGGCGACCGCGGCCACTTCCAGCGGAAGCAGCGGCGGCGACACCGTGACGCCGCCTGCGCAGTCCATCCCCTCCGACGGCGTTCAGGCGCCGCAGCCGGGTGGCGGGCCACCCGTCGTGGTCTCAGGCGGCTCCTGACCCGCGGCGCTGATGCTCGGCGCGACCCTGGGCCCGACCCCCTTCTGGTACGCCACCCGCGGCAGTGGTTACACCGCGCTGGTCCTGCTCAGCGCGGTCGTGGTCCTGGGCGTTGTCACCAGCGTCCGCTGGTCCGCCCCCGGCTGGCCGCGCTTTCTCTCGCAGTCGCTGCACCGCAACCTCTCCCTGCTGGCACTGCTCTTCCTGGTGGTTCACGTGGCCGCGTCCATCATCGATCCCTTCGCCGGCCTCACCCTTCGCGACGCGGTGGTCCCGGCCGGCGCCACGTACCGCCCGCTGTGGCTGGGCCTGGGCGTGGTCGGGTTGGAGCTTTTCGTCGCCGTGCTGCTGACAAGCCTTCTGCGCCGCCACCTCCGCTTCTGGGCCTGGCGGGCGGTCCACCTCCTCTCGTACGCATCCTGGCCGGTGGCGGTGCTGCACGGCATCGGCACCGGCACTGACACCAAGTCGGTGTGGGCGATCCTTCTCGTGCTGGCCTGCGTCGTCGCTGTAGCGGTGGCGATGGTCTGGCGGCTGCTCCAAGGCTGGCCGTCCCTGGTGTTGCTGCGGGTTGTCGGACTGGGAGCGACCGCGGCTGCTGCTGTCGCACTCGTCACCTGGAGCGCTGCGGGGCCGCTGCAGCCAGGCTGGGCGGCCGCCGCCGGGACCCCAGCCGACCTGCTGCGCGGCGGCGGGCCGAGCTCTGCACCGCAGGTGCCGGCGCTGGCGACAGGGCTCGACGACACCCTGCTGGGGACGCTGTCGCAATCGGCCTCCAGCACCACCGCCACCTTCACAGATACACGCGACAACTCACTGGTCTTCACCGTCGTGGTGGCTGCCGACGGCAGCGGGACACTGCAGGTGACCCGCTCCGGCACGACTCTCTGTGATGTGCGGGCGACGGTCACCGAACGGGTCGTGGCACTGTGCGGCACTGTGCAGGTGACGCTGCTCAACCTCTTCACGGACGACAGCGGCCGGGTCCACGGCACTGTGCAAACGCAGTGAGCGCCGCAGTGGCCGGCGGCGCTGCGCGGCTCCTGCCGGCGGTCCCGTCAGCGGAGGGGTACACGGCTCACCTTGCGACGGCCGGGCCGCTGCCGGCTTTCAGTGGCGACGAGCTGATCGCCGAGCTGGGCAGAGCCGGACTCACCGGGCACGGCGGCGCCGCGTTCCCAGCCGCCCTCAAATGGCAGGCCGTGGCCGAACGATCAAGGGCGCGCGGCGCCGTGGTGGTCGGCGATGCGATGGAGACCGAGCCCGCCAGCCTGAAAGACCGCACCCTCCTGGCGCTTCGGCCACACCTCGTGTTCGACGGCATGCTCCTCGCCGCCTCGGCGATGCGCGCCAGACGCGTGGTCCTCTGCGTGGCGAGCTCGAGCGACGCCCTGGCCCGCACCCTCGTCGCGGCGCTGGCCGAGCGCCGCCGGGCGGCGCCGCACGAACCTCGCATCGAGCTGGTGACCTCGCCCTCCCGCTATATCGCGGGGGAGGAGACGGCGCTCATCTCGAGGCTCAACGGCCGGCGCGCGCTGCCCCGCGCAGTGCCGCCCCGGCCGTTCGCGACGGGCGTCGACGGGTTGCCGACGCTGGTGAACAACGTCGAGACGTTCGCGCACGCCGCCTTGATCGCCCGTCGCGGTGCCCGCTGGTTCCGTTCGGTGGGAAGCGCTGCGGCTCCGGGCACCACGTTGCTCAGCGTCTGTGGCGGCGTTGCGGCTCCCGGCGTCAAGGAGATGGCATACGACAGCACCATCGGCCAGGTGGTCGCCGCGGCCGGCGGCCCTGCAGGGGACCCGGTCGCGGTGCTGGTCGGTGGCTACTTCGGCCGCTGGGCGCCCGCCGCAACCGCCTGGTCCCTCACCCTCGAGCCCGGGTCGCTGCGGCGGGCCGGGCTCGCGCTCGGCGCGGGCGTCATCGCCGTCCTGCCCCGGGACGCCTGCGGCGTGGCCGAGACGGATCGGATCCTGGCCTTCATGGCACGGGAGTCCTCGGGACAGTGCGGCCCGTGCTCCCGAGGGCTGCCGGCGCTGGCGGCGCTGTTCCACGACACGGCGCTGGGCCGCGCCCGCCCTGGGGTGCTGGAGACCTGCGCCCGATGGTCGCTGGAGATCCGCGGCAGGGGCGCATGCCGTCACCCTGACGGCGCCACCCTCATGGCGGCCAGCGCGCTCGAGGTGTTTCACGACGAGCTGCGCCGCCACCTGCGACACGGGCCGTGCCGCGAATCGGCGAGGCCGCCACTGCTGCCGACCCCGGTGCTGACCGGCCGATGAAACGTCGCCTTCGGGTCGACCCCATCGCGTGCAAGGCCCACGGTGTGTGCGCCGAGCTCTTCCCGGAGCGGATCCGGCTCGACGACTGGGGATATCCCGTCCTCGACGACCGGCCCCTGCCAGACGAGCTGGTAGAGCATGCCCGTCGCGCCGTCGACGCCTGCCCCAGGACCGCGCTGCACCTGGTGCCGATTGACGAGCGCGGGGCTCGCGGCAGGCCTGAGCTGCCGGCCGGGGACGAACAGCTGCTCCCGTAAGCACGGAAGCTGTTCTCAGGGCTGCACCACGTCATAGACCACGGTGCAGAGCTGCCCGCTGTTGTGCGATGTGACCGCCATGCCCTGGAGAACTGTCGACGGCAGCGCCACCGTGTAGGTCGACGAGGCGATGAGAGTCCACGTGTTCCCGTCTGGCGAGGTGTACGCGGAAAACGTGTTGCCTGACCGTGTTACTCGCAGCCATGCGGGAGCGGCGCCGCTCGGATTGGCGATCTTCGTAGTGGATCCACCCTGGGTCGGTCGAACTTGCACCTTGATGCCCTGGGCGGGGGTGACCACGACGCCGTAGTACGGCGCCGCGGGGTCCGTGCTGGCGCGGAGCATGATGCCGGCCTTCGCCGACGCGCTCGAGTCGCCCTGAGACGCGATGTGCACGGTGATCGAGCCATCACCGGTCAGCGACTGCCACACGAAGTGGAACTGGTCGCTGGTGCCCGTGATGTCGGTGCCCCCACCGGTGATCGTCCACGTGCCGGTTGAGGTGTCGAGACTCTGGGATCCCGCGAGGGCCGGCGCCCCGATGTCCGCGCAGCTCCAGCCGGTCGGGCATGTGGGTGGTGGCGGTCCCGTTGATCCGCCGAGCGTGACGTCGTTGAACGTCACAGGGCTCAGGGTTCCCGTGTTGTGTGACGTGACGGCCAGGCCTTCCAGCAGGGACGACGGCAGGTTCAGGGTTGCTGTCGAACCGGGGATGAGCGTCCACGTTGCGCCGTCTGCGGATGTGTACGCGGTGAACGTATTTCCGGCTCTGGTGACCTGGAGGAATACTGGAGCGGTGCCCGCGGGATTGGCCACTTTCGTCGTGGTGCCGCCCTGCGTGCTGCGCACCTGAACCTTGACGCCCTGACTGGGTGTGACGACGACGGCGTAGTCAGGGGATCCTGGATCGGTCGTTGCTCTCAGCATGATGCCCGCTTTGGCGGAGGCGCCGCTGTTGCCCTGGCTGCTCACGCGGGCACTGAGGCTCCCGTCGCCGGTCACCGACTGCCACACGTAATGGAACTGGTCGCTGGTGCCGCTGATGTCGGCCCCACCGCCGTTGACGGTCCAGGTCTCGGTTCCTGGGTCGTACATCTGGCTTCCCGCCGGCGTCGGACTGCCGACATCGGCGCACGTCCACGGCGCCGGGCACGCTACCGGCGGCGGTGGTGCGGGCGGATCCGCGCTGATCAGGACGGACTGCATGGTTGCCGTGCTCGCCTGACTCGAATCGTGCGACGTTACTGCCAATCCAGCCAACAACGTCGAGCCCAGCGCGAGGTTCACCGATGAGCCGGCGACCGGCTGCCAGATGTATCCGTCGCTCGAGCTGTACGCGGTGTACGCACCTCCACTGCCATTGACCCAGAGATACGCCGGAGCGCTTCCTGCGATGCTGGCGACGGTGGTTGTCACGCCTCCCTGCGCCGCGCGGTCCTGGATGACGACGCCGTCGCCGGGTGTCACGAATGCCGCGTAATACGGAGACGCGGGGTCAGCGCTGGCGCGCAGCATGACACCCGCCTTCGCTGCGGTAGCCGTGTCGCTCTGTGAAGCCACAACCGCGGCGACACCGCCGTTGCCCGACAGAGAGCTCGACACGAAGTGGAAGTGATCGGCTGTCCCCCCGATGTCGCTGCCGCCGCCCGTGATGGTCCACGTACCCGAGGTGAAGGTGTCGGACCCGGCCGGCGTTGGCGAACCGATATCCGCGCCGCTGAAACCGGATGAAGATCCCGCGACCCAGATAACCCGCGCGGTGTTGGATTGGAGCGATCCCACGGTGGTCACGTTCGCCATCACCACGTCTTCGCCCTGCGTCCCCGAGTAGCTGAACGTGGCCTGCCCGCTGCTGTTGGTCACCGCTGTTCCACCAACACCGGAGTCCGGGCCGCTGATGACGGTGAAACCCACGTTCACGTTTGGCAAACCGAAGCCGCTGCCGTCGAGCAACGTCGCCGTCTCCGTCACCTGCTGCGTCACCGTCTGCGTAACCGTGGCCGGGCCGAGCGTCAGTGTGGCGCTGTTGGATCCGGATGCGCCTATGCGCCGCCACTGCGTCGACTCGTTCTGGGGCGGCGCACAGTAGCCCCGGTCTATGCCGCCGGTGTCCAGGACGTGGGTGCTGTCGGTGTACACCGTGGCCACACCGCCGACCGTGATCGTCACCGTGGGTGCGACCGTGACCGGCGTGCAGTTGTTGTTGGGGTAGCCGCTTGTGTCGAAGTTGTCGTAACCGGGATCGCTGGTGGGAGGATTCTCGGTGAGTATGTAGCTGGCGCCTGCGGACACCGTGAAGCTCCCCCACAGGCTGCCGAAGTTCTTGCCGCCACAGCCGCACGCCGAGTGGTCGTCGACTGCAACACTGTCGATGGACAGGGGTCCGGGTCCCGGGTTGTCGATGCGGATGGCGCCGGCGTCGTAGCAGAACGACACAGTTCCACAGGTATTCGACCCTGGGACCGGATTGCCCAGGAACGTGGTGTTCGGAGCCCCGGCCCACGGTGTCGGAAACTGCGCCGGACTGGGCAGCGTGTTCTCCTTGTTTTCCGCATACCCGACTGACACGGTGTACGCGGGCGCTGCGCCGGTCTTCACAGAAGCCCATTCGGCTCGCGTGGACGTCCCACTTCCCAGAACGGCGGCGATCGCCGCGCAGGTCGCGAGCCCAGTCCGACCCCATCCGCGCAACCAGAATTGCACTGCCACCCCCCAGCTTGTGGTCTCGCTCACATGAGGAAACCACGCTGGAGTCTGACAGATCGGTGCTTATGGCGTCAGCGGACCGTGGCGTGGCTCACGAGCTATCCCGTGCCTCGACATGTTCGAAGGCGACACCGAGCGCCCCGATCAGCTCGCTCAAGACCCACGCGCCGTTCCCTGCGCGGCCGCCCGCTCCTCCGCGCTCCAGCTGCGCGGCGAGTTCCTCGGCAACCTGGAGCGCTCCAGGTGTGTCCAGGTCATCGTCGAGCCGGGCGTCGAAACGGCGCCGCACCTCCACCGTTTCGTCGGCGTCGATGACTGTGCCACTGCCGACCGCCCGCTCCAGGCGGCGGCGCAGGGCGTCTGCCTCCTGCAGCATTGCCGGCTCGTACTCCCACGCCGTGTGGTGGTGGTGCGAGGCGAGGAGCAACCGGATCGTGGCGGCCGGGACTTCATGTAGCAGGTCACGCACGAAGACGAGGTTGCCCAGCGACTTGCTCATCTTCTCTCCCTGGTAGCGGACCATCGCGCAGTGCACCCAGTGGCGGACATACGGCGTCCTGCCGGCGCCCTCGGCCTGTGCTGCCTCGCATTCGTGATGGGGAAAGACGAGGTCGTCACCGCCGCCGTGGATGTCGATCGGCGTGCCCAGCTCGCCGGTGGACAGCACTGAGCATTCGATGTGCCAACCCGGCCGGCCGGCGCCCCAGGGACTCGGCCAGCGCGGCTCGCCCGGAGCCGAGGCTTGCCAGAGCACGAAGTCGAGCTTGTCCTCTTTGCGCGGATCGTCCGGGTCGGCGCCGCGCTCGCGGCTCAGCGCGATCATCTCGGCGCGGCCCAGGTGGGACACTCGGCCGTACCCCGGGTCTGACGCGACCCTGAAGAACACCCAGCCGTCGCGGACGTACGCGTGGCCGCTGTCGACCAGCTGCGCGATCCACGGAACCATAGCGTCGACATGCGCAGTTGCATGCGGTGACGCATCGACCGGGAGAAGGTTGATCGCTGTCATGTCGTCGTCGAATCTGCGCACCTGCTCCGCGGTGAGCACGCGGAAGTCGATGCCGCGCTCGACTGCCACACGAAGGATGTCGTCATCGACGTCTGTGACGTTGCGGACGCTGCGGACATCGAGTCCTGTTTGCCGCAGACGCCTGGTGAGCACGTCGAAAACGTGGTAGGTGAACGCATGACCGAGGTGCGCCGACTCATACGGCGTGATGCCGCAGACGTAGAGCGACACGCGCCTGCCTCGCGGTTC
>JAFAJR010000020.1 GCA_019236085.1 Candidatus Dormiibacterota bacterium | reverse complement strand
CAGAGCCCCCTCAAGGTCTTCTTTGCTGGGGAAATGGCGATAGACCGTCCGCTCCTGTACCTCCGCCGCTGCGGCCACTGCGGTGTAGGTGAGGTCGTCGCCGCGCTGCATGACCGCCTTGCACGCCTCGACGATCCTGTCTCTCGTGGCCGCCGCCTGGGCTTCGCGTAAAGGCGAGTGGTAGGTGGCGGTCGCTTTCATGTCATAGATACTGACATTAAGTTTGTCGTACTGTCAAACCACCAGCCATCGGGCGCAAAGCCGATCGGGAGATCACGAGATCACGATCGCTTGGTCCCCTGCCGGCGGCGCTACCGGGACGAGGCGAGGCCCTCCCCGCGCCGGCGCAGGAAGCTGCGAACGCCGATCACGGCCGCGCCGATGACCGGGAGCGCCCAGAGCGCACCGGGGATTCCGATCTCGGGCACCCCGGAGGGTGGGCACGCGCCCTCGAGCCCCGTCGGTCGCTTGACCGGCCCGGGAGACGTTTCCTGCATCGGCATCGTCGCCGTCGCCGGAACCGGGTAGCCGGCCGAGAAGCTCGAACTCGCCAGCGTCCCGGTGGCCGCCGGGCACTCGGCAATGACCCGCGGGTCGGCGCGGTTGGTCATCGGCAGAACAGGGGCCGATACGTCGGGCGCGGCGCCGAAGTTGAACGCGCTCGTCATGTCTCCGGTTGCCGCCTCGCGCCATGCGCTCAGGCCCGGCGTCATGGTGGAGGGGTCGCGTCGCGGCAGCTTGACGCCGAACACGGCCTCGACGAAGCGCAGCAGCGAGGTGTGGTCCAGGGGATCGCTGCAAACCAGCGGCCCGGTCGAGGGGTCGGGGTTGCGCGAGAACGGGGAGATCACCAGCGCAGGGACGCGGAAGCCGAGCCCGATCGGCTCGTCGAGGTAGCCCGCGCCCTCGCTGAGGGCGGTGGCGCCGAGCTTCGCCACGTCGAGGAACTCGCCGGCGGTGGCCGCGGGCGGGACCGGCGGCGGCACGTGGTCGAAGAAGCCTCCGTTCTCGTCGTAGGTGATGAAGAGCGCGGTCGAGGGCCACTGGGGTGACGCCAGTAGCGCGGTCATCACCTTCGACGCGTCGTCCTGACCCCACTCGATGGGCGCTGGCGCGTGCTCGCTGTCGACGAGGCTCCCGAGCACCCACGACACCTGGGGAAGCATTCCGGCCGCGGCATCGGCCGCGAAATCCGCGGGAAATGCGTTGCTGCCGAATGCGTCGGCTGCGAGCGTCGCGTTGCCGCCGACCGGGCGGTACTGGGGAAAGTAGCGGAGCACGTTGTCGCCGGTGTGCGCGTCGGGCGTCCCGTACACCTTCCAGGTGATCCCCGCCCCGGTAAGCAGCTCCGGGTATGGGCGCCACCTCCCGGCGGTGCCGAGGTCCGCACCGGGAGACTGGATGGTGCCCGTCTTGGTGTCGAGGAACTGACCCCCGCCGTCCCAGCAGTCCGGGTCGATGGTGCCGGTCATCGAGTACAGGCGGTTGATGTCGGTGCCGCCGATCACCGAACAGTAGTAGTTGTCGCAGATCGTGAAGTTGTCGGCGAGCGCCCAGTACAGGTCGACGTCACCGGAGTGGTCGCGGGCGGGCGAACCCTCGTAGTAACCCATGGTAATGGCGGCGAACTTTCCGTTACCACTGGCGTCATCCGCAAGGTGCCGGGTGACCCAGCTGTCCATCGCGCCGTTGTTCCACATCGCGTGCTGGTCGGCCCATTGGTGGCCGATGTCGTTGGTGCACTCCCCCTGGTTCATCGATGGCGGGTTGGTGACGATGTGGAAGGGGAGCAGCGGATTCGGCACGCCGGGGATCGCCCCCGACGGATACGACTGCTTGAAGACGGTGGTCCCGTCGTCAGTGGGGCTGAGCTTCACCGTGCGGTCGTCGTAGCCCCGGACCCCGCGGTAGCGCCCGAAGTAATGGTCGAACGCGCGGTTCTCCTGGATGAAGATGACTATGTTCTTGACATCGCTGAGACTGCCGCACGTCGCCGGTGTTGCGGCGATCGCCTCCAGAAGGGTGCTCGGCAGCGCTCCGAGGGCCAGGGCGCCACCGCCTGCGGCGCCCGCCTTGAGCACGTCACGGCGGGTGAGTGTCATCGCCCCACTCTAGCCGCGGGCGCCGACAGCCCAGGCTAAGCAACGGTTAACCCGCGGCCGATCCCGAAGTGACCGAGACGTCAAGCGAACAGTCCGGTCAGAGTGTTCCTAGGAATCGCAGCGCCCCTGGAGGACGAACCGATGGATGAGATCAAGGGAATCGCACGAGTTAGGTTCCATCCGGGCAAGGTCGAAGAATGGAAACGACTGAGCGAGCAGGCCATGCAGATCGTTCGTACAAGGGATCGCGGAACGCTTCAGTACGAGATCTTTCTCAACGCTGATGAGACTGAAGCGATAGTGTTCGAACGCTACCGCGATGCCGATGCCGCTCTCGACCACTTCTCCAACATCAGCCATTTGATGGAGCCGCTCATGGCCACCGCATCCGTCACCGGCGAGCTGCTGGGAACGCCCAACGCAGAGATGCGAAAGCAGCTCTCCCGCGGCGGACCTCCCACGCTGTTCACGCCCTGGATGGCAATCGAGACGTGACGAGGCTCATGGGAACAGGCCTTGCAATTCCGTGAAGCCTTCACGGATGAAGTCGAGCAATGCGCGACGGCCGGGTTCACTGACACAACGTCCGACGGCCGTTCGGTTCCCGTACGGTCCATCGACCCGGAAGATGCTGGGGAACACTTCGGCTCTCTCGGCGCCTTCTTCTCGCTCGACTGCCCGGCCTCGAGCGCGATCACGCAGCAGTTGCTGGGGTGGCACCCGGTGCAGCCCGGTCTGCTCGACGACCTGGAGCAGGGCGGCTACTTCGGACCGGCCAATGCTCGCAGCGTCTAACGGCGGACGAAGACGAGATGAGTGACCCCGCTGGGCGAGCCGGTTGACTCCACGCGGAAGCGCTGCTCCAGCTCGTTGAGCCCGTCCCACAGGCGCTCTCCCCGCCCCAGGATGATGGGGACGACGACGACGTGCAGGTGGTCGATCAAGTCGGCAGCAAGAAACTGGCGGACGGTTGACGGGCCCCCGCCGATGCGTACGTCCAAGCCACCTGCGGCCTCCTGCGCAACTTCGAGTGCTTGGGCGGGCGCGGCGTCGATGAAATGGAAGGTCGTCCCGCCCTCCATCTCAATCGAGGCCCTGGGGTGATGGGTGAGCACGTACACCGGCGTGTGAAACGGCGGGTTGTCACCCCACCAGCCCTTCCACGCTTCGTCGGCCCAGGGACCGCGCTGGGGTCCGAACTTGTTCCGCCCCATGATCTCGGCGCCGATGCCCGTAGCCCACTGCCCGGCGAACGCGTCATCCACGCCGGTGCTGCCCCCGGAATCTCCCGCCGGGCCATCGAGGCGCTTGAAGGTGCGGGTTGGAAAGAACCACTCATGGAGCCGGGTGCCGGCGTGTCCGAACGGCGCTTCGAGCGTTTGACCCTCGCCCGTGCCGAATCCATCGAGCGAGACGGAGAAGTTGTGGACCCGAACGCGTGACATGGGTGAGCAGGTTAGTCGGGTGACTTCAACTCTGGCGCAGGCCCACGATGACAACTGATCCGACAACGCCATGCATGAGCAGCAACGTGAGCTTGGTCGATGTCGAGATGCCGGCTGCGAGCGGCAGTGCAAACGACACGAGCAGTAGAAGTGCCGCGATGCGCGTCCAGACGGTGCGGGCTTGTGAAGTGCGGCGCTCCAGCCACGCAAGGAGCGCCCAGCCGAGCAGCGGTGCCGTGAGGCTCCCCGCCAGCACAAATTCGAGGCTGACCGCTTGCGGAGCTCCGCTCCCGAACCTGACCAGGAGCTGACCGCCCGTGGCTGGTACGGCCACGGCCCAGATCAGAGCCGCGGCGGCGGCGCCGGCCACGATGATGAGCAGGCGGCGACGGGGCGAGTGCGTCCGTGCCCCGAGGGTCGGAGCGGCGGCGGTTGCGACAGCCATGATGGTCCTCCTCGCATGCGGCGGAGTACAATTGATTAGATGCCTAAAGGTTAGACGTCTAAACATCCTGAGTCAAGGGGGAGCGCCGCGGTGAAATTCGAGGAGGCGGACGCGCTCAACGAAGCGATCCGCGCCATCGGGATCCGCCACCGTGCCCTGGCCATCGCGGCTCTCTCGCCGTTGGGCATCCACCCCGGCCACAAGCTCCTGCTGCTGGAGCTGGACCGAAAGGGACCGAGCACCCAGGCCCAGCTCGCTGCGGCGAGTGGCTATGAGCCTCCGACGATCACCGTCTCGATCCGGCACCTGGAGAACGCCGGGCTGGTTGCCAGACGGCCGTCGCCATCGGATGCCAGGGCCACCATCGTGGAGCTGACACCCGAAGGGCGTGCGCTCATGCCGAAGGTGAAAGCCGCTTGGAGTCGCGTTGCGGAGCAGACCGCGGCGAGCGTCAACACGCCGCTGCGGCAGCTCATCGCCGTGCTCGAGGAGCTGGCTTCCGGTCTGGCGGCGAATGAACCGCCGGTGCCCGACCGGCCCCGCTACGTGCGCCGCGCCTGATTCGCGTCTGTCCCGCGGACCCGACCCACGAAGTCGTCGAAGGCCGCGTGGCCACTCCCGTTCCACATCTCCACGACCGGCGGAGGCAGCAGTGACATCGTGAACGCCAGCTGGTCTGCGTTCATCTGCTCGAAGATGAGGCCGAGGATCAGCCAGATCTTGTCGCCGGTGAAGTGCGCCATGGCGTGACCGGGCAGCGCGCCCCACTCCTCCTGCGACATGTTGGCCGAAGCCAGCGGCAGGATCTCCGCCTCCTCCTGGGCGAAGTGCCTGTCGATCTCGCCGTGAAGCGCGCCGAGGCTGTCGATAAGCTTGGTGGCGCTTGCCTGGTCCGGCGATGCCGACCATGCGTCGAGCGCCGTGCCGCACTGCTCGCGTGCCCTGTGGATTCCCTCGTGCTGCGACTCCATGCTGCCGATCAGCTCGCGGGCTTCAGCGCAGCGTTCGGTGAGCAGTGGCCACACGAGCTCGTCCTCGCCGCCATGGTGGGCGTCGAGAAAGCGCAGAACGTTGTCGAAATACGACTGCGACGCGCTGACGCCGTCGCGGCTGTCGGAGCCGGTGTGCGCGTTGATGATGTCGGCCGGATTGCGCAACACGGCGCGGAACATGCCGTGCGGGATGAGCATGTCGGACGTGTCGGTGTTGTAGCGGGCCTGGGTCGCTGCCACGATGTCCTCCTCTGAATGCGCCACCTGATGAGGTCGGGGCATAGGATCCGCACGGGCACAAGTATCGGGGCCGATTGAAGCAACAGGAGAGCACGAATGGACGACACAACCACGAAGGTGAGCGCGCTGCTGACGGA
>JAFAJR010000331.1 GCA_019236085.1 Candidatus Dormiibacterota bacterium | reverse complement strand
GCCCTTCCGTATTTGATTCGCTCATCCCTGCGCGCGCTGGTCCAGCGCGCGCAGGGCCTCGGCGAACGGCCGCTCCAGCCAGGCGAGGTGGCTGGCCTCGCCGTGATGGTGCGTCGTGAACTGGTCGGATCTGCGGACCGCGGTGTGCCGCAGGTATTCGCGGGTGCCCTCGACGAGGGTCCGGATGTAGCGGATGCCTTCGGCGTCGGTCATCGTCCAGTCGCCGCCGCAGGCGAGGTAGACCGGCGAGGTGTGCGCGAAAACCCGGCGGCCCCATTCATCGAGGTGGTAATCGACGCCGAACGCTCTGCAGGCTATCCACGAATTTCCGTCGATCCGCAGTTCCTCGCTGATTTCGGTCTGCCGTCCACCGTTGGCTTCTGCTCTTGCAACGACCTCGCCGTTACGCACGACTTCGAGCGAACGGAGCGGGAAGATGCTGCGTACCGTGGCGTGGACGCTGACCGTTCCCGGGCCGGAAAGCTCGACGGTACCGCCCGGCTCGCACCCGTCGACCGAGAGCGTCACCAGCGGCCCGCCGGAAAGGAACGTGCGGCCCGTCCGCACCGCCCCGCACCAGGCCTCATAGCTGAACTCCTCGTCCAGCCGCGCGTACGTACGGTACAGGCCGACCGGCACGGCGCTCGACATCTTGTCCGTGCCACCGACGAGCGGCAGCCGGTAGCCGCTGTTCAGGTACCGGTAGTACTCGAGCAGCGCGTCGTCGGAATGGGCCAGCATCTCGACGGCGTCGGCCCGGCCGGTCGCGACGAGAACGGCAGGCTCGCCGTTCGGATTCGGGAAATGCGCGGCGACGACGGTGCCGCCCTGGGCGTGCGTTCGGTCCGCCCAGTCGCTTAGCGTCGCGTCCAGCGCGCCGCCGAGTTCGGCCTCGTCGGGACCATCGCTGCACCACGGCATGACCGGTTCTTTCAGGCCCCACAGGACCATATGGCCGAGCGCGTGCTGCCGGTTTTCCTGGCCGACATAGGTTATGTAACCGCCGCCATCGATAACACTGGGCCGTCCCGAGAAATCCTCGGTATTAGTGAACAGGGCGCCCCACTGCGTCTGCAGCAAATTAACGACGCGCAAATCTTCGCCCATCTGTTCGAGCTGCGCGCCCGGTGTCGACAGGAAATGCACATGCGAGTCGCCGGACCACCATCCTGCCTAAGCCATGTCGGCGACGCGCCCGATCCGCAGCGTCAGGTGCCGCTGGCCCGGCTCGATCCGCACGGTCTCCCGGAGCGGCTCGTATTCGAAGCCGCGCGCGACGTCCACGACGACGTCGCCTCGCGGCAGCCATCCCTGGCAGGTGCCGTCGATATATGCGTAGCTGCGCTGACCCAGCCGGACGTCACCGCCGACGTCGTAATGCCAGCTGCCGAGATTCTGGGTGACGTGATTGTGGTGTCCGTGCGGCTGGTAGGGAACCCCCTCGGCCGAACGGAAATGGACCCGGCACGGCACCGGCCGCCCGGTCGCGTCGTCGACGACGCTGACGTGGACCCAGTTGCGGCCCTCTTCCACCAGTTCCACCAGGACCTGGCCGGCGTCGGCCCGCCCGTCGCGTTCCACGTCGCCCCAGCGCACCCGGCCGAGCTCGTTGTCGCCCTGCCGGATCGCGACGGTGGCCGACGGCAGCGCGGCGATCGAGGTATACGCGGACCCCCCTTCGGTCGCTCCCCAGCCGGCCCGGTCGTCCTCGCCGGGCAGCGGCTGCGGATAGGTCGCCACACCTCGGTCCACCTCGACATCGAGGACGCCGCTGCGGCCCTCCTTCGGCACCAGCCGCACCGGGCGCGCCGGCGCGCGGACGAACGGGTGCTCGTCAACGTCGCTGGTCGTGATGCCGGCGACGATGAACCGCCCGCCGCGCGGGATGAACTCGATCCGTTCGACCGGTCGCTGCGGATGCGGATTCTCCCAGCACCACAGGTAGTACCCGGCGGGATATCCAATGGCATGCTCCGCCAGGCGGGCCCCGGCTTCGGCCCATTTGCCCTCGAAGCGCGGCATGCTGTGGTCGCTGGTGTCGGTGACGGCCAGGAAC
>JAFAJR010000074.1 GCA_019236085.1 Candidatus Dormiibacterota bacterium | reverse complement strand
GCTCCTGCGGTGCTCGTCAGCAGCGTGGTGTTCGGTCTGGCACACGGCCAGGGTCAGCCGCTGGGCACCCTCGAGCTGCTGCTCGTGCCGCTCAGCCTGGTGGGAGCCGTGCTGTGCGTCGTCTACCAGGCCTCGCGCAGCCTGGTGCCCAGCGCCCTCGTGCACGCGATGTTCAACCTGCCGAACATCATCCTCATCCTCAACCTGACCTCCTGTTGAGCTGAAAGCGTGCGGCGCCGTTCATCTCGCGAACCGGGAGTGTCTCGGCCAGCCGGTCGGCTTCGTTCGTGTCTTCAGCGTGGAAGAGGAAGGGCGCTGTGAAGATCGTCTGCTCAGCGTCGTTGCCCGCCTTCTGCGTGATGTACCAGGCGATCGCATCCGCCGAGTCGCGATGCACCGCCACGTCCTCGTCTGCGTCGTACTCCGTCTTCATGCCGCGCACGGTGATGACACCATCGTCCGACGCCGCCAACTCGTCGAGCAATGACGGTGGACCTGCGGCGCGATGCGTGTCGGTGCAGGTGGCGATGTGACGCCCGTTCTTGATGCATGTCATCCCTCGCCCACGGTCGGTCGCAATCTCGACGGCGAAGATACCCGTGCGACAGCGCAGGTCTTGCAGCAAGACGTGAAACGAGGTCCATTCCAAGTGCATCCCGTTGTACAGGTCTTCGCCGCGCATCAGAGGCCGCACCAGGTCGAGCGCCTTGCGGCGCAGACGCCACGCGGAGATGACCGCGTCAGGCCACGACGAAAAGCGGTGCACAGCGCAGTCGCCGGATATCACCTCGCCGTCTTCGGCGGCAAACGCCTCTGCGAGTCGCGACTCGCGCACCACGACGATGCCGAACCGCGCGGCATCCTCGATGACCACCAGCCCGTCGCGGACCGATGGGGCGACGGTCTCAAGTATCAGAGTGCGCGCAGGCAGATCTTCGAACACGATGTCGTCCCGTGGCAGCAACGGCAGTGTCGTCGTCGTCACGCCCTATCCCCCAATGACCAGCGCCTATCCATCCCCGCCGTGCAGCGATGGTAGGACAAACGAACCAAACGACGCAAGACCCACATCAACGGAGCGTGCCGTCTCGCGTGGTTTCATGGACCAGGTGGGAGGCGTCACGCCGCATCGAGATGACGCTCGGCGTGCGCCTGATCGTCCTCGACCGCACTGTCAAATTCGTGGTGCTGGTGGCAGGTGGCATCGGCCTCATCGTCGCCACGCGCGTCGGGTTCATCGACCAGCTCGCCACCACGGTCCAGCAGCAGCTCAACCTCAGCCCCGGCAACCATCTGTGGCTGCGCTTGGTGAGCTGGCTGCTGCAACGCTTCGGCTCGCTGGGGCGGAGCGGCGAGTACGCGCTGGGAATCGCCGCAGTGCTCTACGGGCTGCTCGAGGGCTTCGAAGCGCTGGGCCTGGTGCTGCGCCGCCGCTGGGCCGAGTACCTCGTGCTGCTTGCCACGGTCGCCTTCATCCCGCTCGAGGTGGACGAGCTGATCCGCCATCCCTCGGTCTGGAAGGGCCTGGCGCTGCTGGTCAACGTAGCGATCGTGGTGTACCTGGTGCGCCGCAAGCGGCTCTTCCTCGACCGCCCGCCGGCGGCTCCGGCTGCCGCCGGGGCATGATCGCCTGATGGACCTGGGACTCAGCGGGCGCGGCGCGTTTGTGGCTGCGTCGAGCAAGGGCATGGGCTTCGCAACGGCGGAGACGTTCGCCGTTGAAGGGGCGTCGGTGGGCATGTGCGCCAGGGGGGCCGACGCCCTCGGCGCCGCAGCGGAGCGCGTCAGATCCCATGGTGTTCGCGTGTCCGCCACCGCGGCCGACCTCAGCGACGCTGAACAGACAGCCACCGCCGTCGACCGCGCCGTGCAGGAGCTGGGCCGTCTCGACTGCCTGGTGGTGAACGCCGGCGGGCCCCCACGTGCCATGTTCGCCGAGCTCGACGACGCGCGCTGGGACGGCGCCGTGTCGTTGACGCTGATGAGCGCGGTGCACCTGGTGCGAGCCGCGCTTCCCGCGCTGCGCCGTTCAGATGCACCGTCCATCTGCTTCATCTCGTCGTGGTCGCTGAAGCAGCCCATCGATGGCCTGACGCTGAGCAACAGCCTCCGCGGTGCGGTGGCCGGGCTGGCCAAGTCGTTGAGCCGCGAGCTGGCCCCGCAGGTCCGAGTGAACACCGTGTTGCCCGGCACGATCCGCACCGAGCGCCAGCTGGAATTGGCCCGGGCCGCGGGCGCCACCGACGTCGAGCCCTACATGCGGGGCCTGGCGCAGGACATTCCCCTGGACCGCATCGGCAACCCGGAAGAGGTCGCGCGCGCCGTCGTGTTTCTCTCCTCTCCCGCCGCGTCGTACATCACCGGTGCGACGCTCGCTGTCGACGGCGGTGTGATCCGCGCCGTCGTCTGAGCGCAGAGGTACCGCTGCCGTACGGTGTACGGCATGAATGCAATTACCCTGCTCAAGGACGACCATCGCACCATCAAGCAGCTGTTCCGCCGCTATCGCAACCTCGGAGACCGCGCCTACTTGCAACGCCGGCGGCTCGTCGCGGAGATGCGCGAGGAGCTGTCGCGTCACGCGTCGATCGAGGAGACGGTGTTCTACCCGGCGATTCGGGCCGCGCTGCCGGACGCCACCGACGACGTGCTCGAAAGCCTGGAAGAGCATCACATCGTCAAGTGGACGCTCGACGAGCTGGAGAAGATGGACCCGCGCGAGGAGCGCTACAACGCGAAGGTCACCGTTCTCATGGAGAACGTGAAGCACCACATCGGCGAGGAGGAGTCCGAGCTGTTCCCCGAGGTGCGCCGCGGCATGGGCCGGCGCGAGCTCGATGCGCTCGGGGTGCAGCTGAAGGCAGCCAAGGGCATCGCTCCGACGCGGCCGCACCCCCGGGCTCCCGACGAACCGCCGGGCAACATCGTCGCCACCCTGGTTGCGGCGCCGCTCGACGCTGCCATCGGCCGGGCCAAGCAGACGGCGCGGCGCGTGACACGGCGGGGCTGACCGCCCACGGCGCCGTCCGGCGCGGCACCATTGCGCGATGAGCAGCGACGACTTCGACCTGCAGCTGCCTTCGGGCCGGCTGCGCGCCCGCCGGCACGGCAACCCCGAGGCGCCGCTCCTTGTCTGCGTGCCCGGCCTGTCGGCCAACCTCGCCAGCTTCGACTTCATCGGCGAGCGCCTCGGCGGCGAGGACCTGCAGGTGGTGGCGCTCGATCTGCGCGGCCGTGGCTTCAGCGAGACAACGCCGCCAGGCACCTACGGCTGGGCGCGCCACGCAGCCGACGTCCACGCGGCCGCTGAGGCGCTGGCCGCCGAACGCTTCTCGATCATCGGCCACTCCATGGGCGGGGCGGTGGCCAAGGCGGCGGCGCGGCAGAACGCCCGGCGAATCGAGCGCATGGCGGTCCTGGATCACTGCGGACCACCTGAAGCAGCTGCATTGAAGGTGATCGCGACGTCGGTGTCGCGTCTCGGCTCGGTGCAGGAGTCAGTCGACATGTACCTCGAGCAGATGCGCAGCCTGGGGGCTATTGAACCCTGGAGTGAGTACTGGGACCGCTACTTCCGCTACGAGCTGCGCGACGCAGAAGGCGGCGGCGTCACCAGCCGCACCAGCGCCGTCGCGGTGTTCGAGGACGGTGCCTTCGGCACCGGCGCCTACGCCTTCGACGACGACGCCGCGGTGTACCGGCTCTGGCGGTACCTCACCATGCCGGTGCTGCTGCTCCGCGCCGGCCGCGAGATCGCTCCCGGGGCCGGACACATCGTCAACGACGACGATGCGCGGCGCTTCGCCCACTCGGTGCAGACAGCCACGGTGCGCACCATCGACGCAACGCACTACACCATCGCCACAACCGAGGAGACGGTGTCGGCGCTCAGGGAGTTCTTCGCCCCGCCTGGCTGATGCCCAGCCCGCGGTTGACGAAGGCCAGCACCTCCTCGACGACGTCGTCGGGAGCGTGGCGCACGTCCTCCCACAGCACCCAGCGCCGGCCGATCATTTCGCCGATTCCCATCAGCGCGTACGCCAGCACCTCGGGGTCGGCGTCGAGGACCATCCCCTGCTCCATGGCGGCGCGAAGCCCGGCTGCGTACGGCCGGGCTATCGATTCGTAATGGCGCCGCGTCGATTGCGGCGCCACCAGGTCGGACTGCCGGATGATGCTGTACAGGGCGGGGTGCTCAGCGGTGAAGCGAAGGAAGCCGAGCAGCCCCGCACGCTCGATGTCGCGGCGGTGCAACATCCCCTCCACCGCCGCCGCCATGGCGTGGCGCACCCGCCGGTTCAGGTCATCGACGAGCTCTTCGAAGATCTCCTGCTTGCTCTTGAAATAGAGATAGAAGGTGCCCTGGCCGACCTCGGCCGCCGCCGTGATCTTGACGATCGACGCATCGTGGTATCCGTGCTCAGCGAAAACGCGTTCGGCGGCGTCGAGCAGCCGCCGCCGCGTCCGCTCACCCCGGGCCGTGCGGCGGTGGCCGTCCCCGGCGGGCGTCGATGAGCGCGAGGCGGCCGGCATCGCCGGCCGCCCCGTGCCCGTTGCTGTCATGAGCCGAAGGTCAGCGACTGAGCTGCCGAGCTCTCGAAGAACGGCTGGATCTGCTTGAGGAAACCGGCCGAGCTGCCGTCCACCTGGTAGATGCCGGTCTCGCGGTCGGCGGGGCCGAGCTGAGGTGTGTAGTCAGCGGTGGGAATCAGCCCGCCGAAGTCCACCGTCCCCAGGTTCAGCTTGGCGTTGAGCACGCCCTGCCGGCTGAGGTCGCCATTGGAGATCGCCTTCTGCAGCACGTCCTTCTCCATCAGCGCGAGGCAGTACCCGTACATGTAGTAGCCGTCGGGCACCTGGTTCGGGCTGTACTGCTGCTGCACCTGCAGGAACTGGCTCATACCGGCCACCGAGTTGTCGCCCCAGGCGGCCTCGTAGCCCAGCACCCAGGCCCCGAGCATCACGGGGTACACCGGGGTCTTGGTCCCGGACGCAACGCCGGTCGAGGTCATGAGGAACTCCGACCAGGCGGGCCCCTGAAGGATCCACTGCGGGTGATAACCGATGACGGCCGCGGCGCCGATGATCCCGGCGGCGGCACTGGGAATGGCTGTCAGCATCACGTATTGGGCACCGTCGTTCTTCATCGCCAGCGCCTGCGACGTGAATGATGTGTCGGTGACGTTGTACGTCGCCTGACCCACGTCATCGAAGTTGTACGCCTGCTTCGCAGCGTCGTATCCCTTGAGCCCGTCCTGCCCGTAGGCGTCGTTCTGGTACACGATGCCGATCTTGGCGCCGCTGGCGTGCTGCGTCACGTAGTACATGGCGTTGGCCACGTCGACCGCGTACGGAGTTCCGATCACCGCGTTGACGCTCTTCACGACGAACGCCGAGTCCTGCGCCGCGGTGCCTATGAGCACGTTGCCGCTCGTTGCAAGCGACTCGATCGCCTGCGTGGTGGGGCTGCCCAGCGACTGGCCGATGAACAGCACGTTGGGCAGGATCTGGTTGTACTCCTGCACCTCGGTCTGCGGGTCGTACTTGGTGTCCTCTGTGGTGACGTTGACCTTCCAGCCGTCGATGCCGCCGTTCGCGTCAAGCCATTTGAAGTAATCAGCCTGGCCGGCGGCCAGTGGCGCGCCGATCACTGCCGCGACGCCGCTCAGCGGCGTGAGCACGCCGAGCGTGATCGTCTTGCTGGACACGTTGACACCCGGGCCGCCGGTGATGCTGCCGCCCGAGCTGGACGACGACCCGCCGGTGCCGCAGGCCGCGACGGTGGCCGCAGCCACAGTCGCGACGACGCCGGTGCGCACGCGCGTTGTTCTGTCCATGTGTTCTCCTAGCCTCCGCTTGGTTCCAACGACATCTGCCGATTGCGCTTGATGAGATGGATGACACGCTCCACCAGTCCCACGACACCGCGGGGCTCGAGCAGCAGGAACACGATGAGGATCACGCCGTAGACGATGGCGGCTGCGTCGGCGGGCTGCAGCGCGCCGAAGAACGGCTGCGATCCTGACACCTGCTGCAGCAACGCCGGAAGGCCGATGACGAACAGCGCGCCGAGCACCGGCCCCCACAGCGTCGCCATGCCGCCGACCACGATCATCACGACGTACTCGATTGACAGCGCCAGGTTCCAGTCGGTGGGCACCGCGAAGGTGAGGAAGGACCCGTACAGCGCGCCGGCCACGCCCGCAAGACCTGCGGAGATGCCGAACGCCGCGACCTTGGTGCGTGCGACGTTCACGCCGAGGACGGCTGCAGCCAGCTCGCCGTCACGCACTGCCGTCATGGCCCTGCCAACGCTGCTTCTGGCCAGGTTGTGCACGAACACCATGGCAAGCACGAGCAGCAGCAGCGCGAGGTAGTAGAAAAGTCCGTTGCGGTCGAAGCTCAGACCCGCGACGTCGAGGCCGCCGGTGAATGTGAAGCCACCGAACGCGGGATCGACGAAGGCGCGGCCACCGGGCCCGCCGGTGAGCGCCGTCACGTTAACGAAGATGTGCTGTCCGATGTAGATCAGCCCGATCGTCACGATCGCCAGGTACAGACCCCGCAATCGCAACGCTGTGGGGCCGACGATGACGCCGAGCAGCCCGGCGATGATGCCGGCCGCGGGGATCCACAGCGCTGCGGTGAAACCGTGGTCGGCGCCGATGAAACCGCCGACGTATGCACCGACGCCGAGGAAGAACGCATGACCGAGCGATATCTGGCCGGTGCGTCCGGTGAGCACGTCCAGGCCCAATGCGCCGATGGCGGCGATGAGCACGAACACGAACGTCGACAGCCAGTAGGCGTCGAGCAGGAACGGCAGCACCAGCGCAACAGCGAGGGCCACGGCGATGACGATCACGCGTGTTTTCACAGGCGTTCCGCCGGGCGCGAGCCGAACAGACCGTACGGCCTGATCAGCAGCACGATGATCATCAGGACGTACGGCGCGACCAGGTAGAAGTTGGAACCGAGCCACGAGGCGTACTGCGGCTGATACCCGGCGGTGAGCTCTTCGACGATGCCGATGAGAAAGCCGCCGACGACAGCACCGGTGGTCGAGTCGATACCACCTAGGATGATCGCGGGGAAGGCGAGCAGCGCTGTGTTGCCGATGTTGGGGTCGACGGTGTTGGGATAGCCCCCGAGGAACACGCCGCCGATGCAGGCGACGACCCCGGCCAGCACCCAGGCTGTGGCGTAGACACGGCGCAGCGGCACACCGACTGCCAGCGCAGCCTCGGGGTCGGAGGCCGCGCTGCGCATGGCCAGGCCGTACTTGGAGTGGTTGTTGAACACCCAGAAGGCGGCAAGCACCAGCAGCGCCGCCACGATGGTCCACACCTGCACCCAGGCCAGCGCCACATCGCCGGCGCGCACCGAGGT
Organism: Candidatus Dormiibacterota bacterium; assembly: GCA_019236085.1. Classification (GTDB taxonomy): domain Bacteria; phylum Chloroflexota; class Dormibacteria; order Aeolococcales; family Aeolococcaceae; genus JAFAJR01. The sequence goes on along the minus strand of JAFAJR010000074.1, from coordinate 6,319 downwards.
GCCGCCCCAGGGGTCGCCGTTGGCCCTGCCCGTTGAGCCGAAGAGCGTGGGCAGCACTGCTTGCAGCACCGTCGCCAGACCGAGCGTGAGCATGACGATGGTGAAGTCGGGCCGCCCGAGCGCGAAGCGCAGCACGCCCTGCTGGAAGATGAATGCCGCAAGGCCGGTGCCGGCGGCGCCGACGACGAAGGCGAGCCAGAACGGGACGTGGATGTCGATCACCAGCCACGACACGACGAAGGCGCCGAGCGCGAGCAGCTCACCCTGGGCGAAGTTGATGACACGGCTGGCTCGAAACACAACGGTGAAGCCGAGCGCCACCAGCGCGTACACGGCGCCCAGTGCGATGCCGGCGAAGAGCAGCTCGAGGAAAGTGCTCATGCCACCTCGCCGAGATAGGCAGCGATGACCTGCGGGTCGCGCTGCACCACCGCCGGTGTGCCAAGCGCGATGGGCTTGCCGAAGTCCAGCACCAGCACGCGCTCCGCCAGCGACATGACGACGCCCATGTCGTGCTCGACAAGGATGATCGCCATCTCGCGGTCTTTCCGTATGGCGGTGATGAGGTCCACGACCTCGCTGCGCTCGGCGCGGCTCATGCCCGCCACCGGCTCGTCGAGCAACAGCAGCTTCGGCTCCATGGCCAGCGCCCTGGCCAGCTCGACACGCTTGCGCAGGCCGTACGGCAGGACTGCGACCGGCATCGCGGCAACCTTCGACAGGCCCACGAAGTCCAGCGCGTCGCGGGCCGCAGCCGCATGCCTGTGCTCGGCGGCTCGGGTGCCCGGCGGTCGCAGCCCGGCGCGCACCACGCCCTGGCGCATCAGGTGGCCCCGGCCCACCAGCACGTTGTCCAGGACCGACATGTAGGGAAAGAGCCCGAGGTTCTGGAACGTCCTGGCGATGCCGCGTCCGGCCAGGTGATGCGGCCGCCACCGCGCCATGTCGTCGCCGAAATAGGCGACCGACCCCGCGGTGGGCTCGTAAACGCGCGTCAGCAGGTTGAAGAGCGAGGTCTTGCCCGCGCCGTTGGGTCCGATGACAGCGAAGAGCTCGGCGGGCCCCACCTCGAAGCTGACGTCGCTCAGCGCGGCTACCGCGCCGAAGCGGAGCGTCAGCGAGCGGACTTCCAGCGCGTTCACGCTGTCTTCACCCCGAGGTAGACGGCGCGCACCTGGGGGTCGGCGAGCAGCTCACGGGTCTCACCGGAAGCACGCACGTGGCCGGTCTCGAGGAGGTAGCCGCGGCTGGTCACCGCTTCGGCGAGGGCGCTGGACTGCTCCACCAACAGGAGGCCGACGCCGGTCTCGTTGATGCGCCGCAGTGCCCCGCCGATGCTGCGGATGAGGAGCGGCGCCAGACCCAGCGACGGCTCGTCGAGGAGCAGCAGGCGTGGCCTGCTCATCAGCGCCCGGGCGATGGCCAGCATCTGCTGCTGGCCGCCGGAGAGCAGCCCCGCGGGTTGCGTGAGGCAGCGCGCCAGGTCGGGGAAGAGGTCCAGGACGAAGTCTCGCGTCTCGCCGTGCCTGCCCCCGCCGCGCTGCCAGAAGGCCCCGGAGCGCAGGTTGTCGTCGACGCTGAGGTCGGCGAACACCCGCCGGCCCTCGAGCACCTGCACGATGCCGGACCGGGCAAGCTTCACCGGGTCGGCGCCCGTGACGTCGCGGCCGTCGACGCTGATCCGGCCGGCTCCGATGCGACCGCCGTGGAAGGTGAGCAACCCGGACACGGCGCGGAGCAGCGAGGTCTTGCCGGCCCCGTTGGGCCCGAGCAGCGAGACAGCGCCCGCCGCGGGCACTTCGAGCGTCACCTCGTGGAGGGCCTGGACCCCGCCGTAGGTCACGCTCAGGCCGGCGATGTCGACCAGGGCGTCCGCCATTGCTGCGCTCCTCCGGGGCCACCTCGCGGACGGCTAATATGCGAGGTGATTCAGATCTTGGGATTTGAAACGGCCCAGCGGCCGGATGTCAAGGGATTCGCTATGAACAGGAAGGTTGTGCTGCTCGCCGCAGCGGCCGCGGCCACGCTGCTGCTCGTGCCCCAGGGCGTCGCGGCGGACACCGTGAGCAGCTTCGACGCCGCCGTCAGCCAGATCGAGGCGCTGCCCTACAACGCGGCGTACGTCCCGGCCGGTGACGACAGCGCTTTCAGCAGCAACACGGTGCCGGTGGTGAACACGCCGCCGGCCGACGACTACACCGTCGGCTCCATCCCAGGCTCGGACCCCAGCGGCGCCAGCGACACGCCACCGTGGCCGGCCGCGTTCCACTCGGTGACCATCACCTCCACCGACGGAGCGCAGATCCAGGGCATGGTCGACATCCAGTCGTCGAGCGCGCCCGCAGTTTTGGTCGTTCACGGCTTCAACACGCACGGCTACGACTCGGTGATCCGCTGGGCGGCGATGCTGGCGACGAACGGCTACGACGTGGCCGCATTCGACCAGCGCGACTACTACTTCGAGTACCAGGCGAGCCAGGGCTATCCCGCACAACTGCAGACCTTCGGCTGGAAGGAGTCGCAGGACGTGCTGAGCGCCGGACGCTGGCTCAAGCAGCAGACCAGCGGGCCGGAGGGCGTCGTCGGTTTCAGCGAAGGAGCCCAGAACACCGTGCTCGCCTTGTCGCAGGACACCACACACACCTTCAGCGCCGGCATCACCTTCAGCGGTCCTGCCGACCAGGACACGCAGGTATACAGCACGGCGCAACCGGCGAACTGTCAGACGAACGTCACCCCCGGCTGCACCTACCCGGCCACTGACGCGCTCATCACTGCGGTGGTGGAGCCGGCCGGCATGTTCGACGACCCGTGCACGGTGCTCAGCGACGCGGCGTCGCTGTACGGCACGACGGCGTACGACATCCTCACCCACGAGACGGCGATGCACGCGCAGACGTCGATCACGGTCCCGCTGCTCAACTTCTACGCGGCTGACGACTCCCTGGTCAACCCCGTCGCGGCGCAGCTCATGGACTCGTACGAACAGGGCAACCCGCTGCAGCGAACGGTCGAGATCCAGAAGGGCGAGCACGCGTATTTCTACGACCGGTGGTGGGACCAGGTGGCGATCCTCACCTACTTCTCCGACCTCATGCCGTCTTCAGCCACGAGCGTGGACGCGACTGTGAACCAGACGACAGGTGTCAGCGACACCGCGCTGTCGACGCAGGAGGTGGCCTACACCCGGCTCAGCCGTTCGCAGGCAGATGCCCTGCTGGCTCCGTACATCTGCGACACGACGCAGGCGGCGCCGGGACTGGTCACAGCCCAGCCGCAGTCGAGCCTGCCGGATGGCGGTCCGCTGACGCTCGCGGCTGCCGGGCTCGCAGTCGCGGCCACAGCCCTGTCGCGCTCACGGCTGCGGCGGCGCCGCGGCTGACACCGACGCCGAGCTCGCACCGTCCGTTTGCTGTCCCGGCGAGCGTCCGGCTGCAACGCTACGATGTTCCAACGAACCGTTCCGAGGGGCTGGGATGCAGGGAGCTGTGGACATCGAAGGGCTGATGCCGCGTGACCGCGCGGTCTTCATCGGGCTGCCCGCGCATGCAGTGGTCATCGATGCGCTGGCCCCGGCTGTGGGCGACGGTCTGGTCATGGTGCGACGCGGTGACGCCTGGGCTCTGACCCTGTTTCGCGACGGAGCACGCGCGTTCGAACACGGCTCCCCCGACGCGCCGGAGGTCACAGCGCTGCAGCGCATGCCGGGCGCCACGGTGTCGGCATGGCGGCTCGACAATGACCTGCTCGGTGTCGTGCCGGAGCTGGTTGCGGGCGACGTCGTGCACAGCTCGCTTTCGCTGCGCTGGGTCGATGTCAACGAGCTCATCACCGACCTGCGCGGCCGCGACGAGGCGCACCTCGTGATCGTCACCGCGGGGGACCAGCAGGCTGTCGGCCGGGTCAACGGGGCATCGCCTGCCGGGGAAGAGTGGGGCGTGTCGGAGGTGATCGCGTTGGCGAACATCCGGCGGCCGGACGGGAACGTCAGCGTGATCCGCACCTCCATCGCACCCCCTTCGCCGGCGCCGCATGCCGAACACACCATGTTCGATGCCGCCCCAGTCGTGGTCGACGACGATGGGCTCTTCACCGAGCTCTTCGGCACAGCGCACGCGTTTCACGCGCCGCGCCTAGCCTCGCCGTACGGCGAACAGACAGTGGACGCCCTGGCGTCTCAGCTCAAGTTGATAGCTCGGAGCCGGCTGGAGTCCTCGTCGCCCCGGCTCGAAGATCTCATCGACCGTGCAGCCTCACGCCGCGCCCCGCTCGTCGCGCTGGCCGACGACGTCCGCACGATCGCGATCCGCGGCGTGATGCAGTCGACGCTCGAACAGCTGGCGGATGAGATGCTTGCGCTGGGCGACGTCCCTGGATGAAGTAGTCGTCCCCACGAACTCCGCGCTGGGCAGGTAGGGTATGGCGGCCCTGCGGCGCAGCACCCTGTTGCGATACCAGGGCCTGAGCCGAACCAGCGCGGGTGGCAGCCCGCGGTAGAGCAAAAGCGCCTGACGCGCCGACAGCTGGCGCAATCCGTCAGCGCTCGCCAGCGGTTCGGCACGCGACGACACGCTGTGGCTGCTCGGGTTTCCCGAGGTGTAGGTGCGCTGCACCTCGGTGCGTCGCGCAGTCCCCGTCAGCTTGCTGACCACGTCGGTCGTCTCGGTATCGGTCACTCCTGCAAGGAGCAGCTTGCACGTGTGGTTGTTGAGGATGGAGTTGGTGCGGTCGGCTCCATACCGGGCGCGGAGCTGCGAGACGTCCTGCACGATGGACATGCACACAACGCCGCGTCCCGCGCCCTGCGAAGCGAGTGACGGCAGCTCCTCGATGGGGACGACGTTGGCCAGCTCGTCGAGGAAGAGGCCGAGCTCGGGCTCCAGCTTGCCGGACGGAGCGCGCTCCGCCAGCTCGTACGCGGTGGTGATGACAGTCATCAGCACACCGACGAACAATCCTGCGACGCGCTCCGGCGACTGGCGAGCCGTGCACAGATACAGCGTGCCGCGTTCCTTGATGAGACGCACCGGGTCGAAGCGGCTGCTCATCGCTGAGGCGGCGACGGCGCGCTCATGCAACGGGCTGAAGATGCGCATCACCGTGGAGAACACGGTGCCTCGCTCCTTCTCCGGACGCTGGTCGACAGACTGCAACATCGTCACGGCTCGCGGCGCGTCCGCATCGCCCAGGTCCGCGAGGTCGTCAATCAAGGAGGCCGGGGTGGCGAGGTCGAAGCCGTGGATCCATTCCAGGACATCGAGCACCGTGCGCTCGGTGCGAGCAGCGGCGTACAGCAACGGCGCGATGAGCAGCTTGCCCGACTCGGCCCAGTGCTGCCAGTCGTTGTCGCTGCGGCCGCCGGACTGCAGCCCGGCGCACAGCCAGGCGGCAACCCTCCACGCGTGGTCCAGGTCGTCGCAGCCTGCCAGCGGTGACCAGGTCACCCGGGGCGCATCCGAGCTGCTGTCACCGGTCGGGTCGTACACATACACCGGACCGCAGCGCTGCCTGCTGCCGGCGGACAGGCGCAGCAGTTCGCCCTTGGTGCTGGTAGCCACGGCCGGACCGCACCACTCCAGGAGGTTGGGCAGCACCAGCGATGATGTCTTGCCGCTGCGCGTCGGCCCGATCACCAGCACGCTGGTGCCGGGGTGTGTGACAACGCGGCGCATCGCATGGGTGCCGACGCAGAACCGCGCGTCACCGCGCTGCCGCCGGCGCACGCTGCGCAGATCGCGCCGCGTGGCCCATCGAGTGGTGCTGGTTAGCCGTGGGCGGTGGGACCAGCCGCCGGCCGGACGGCGATTCGCCAACCACACCGCCAGCGCCGCGCCCGCGACGGTGACTGTGACAAGGCACGTCCAGAAGCTCGCAGCGTTCACTCTGCGCCGCGGCGCCACGAGCACCCACCACGCTGCGGCGTGGACAGCCGGCAGCCGGCGCAGCAACGCCGCAGGGTCGATGAACGCCAGCGGGTCAGCGCTCGGCCGTCCCCCCGCCACTGTTGTGGCCAAGGTCAGCACAAACCACGAGCCCAGCCACGCAGCACCGAGCGCGGCCAGCGCCAGCCACTCGCGGCCAAGGCGCGTGCTCCAGTGATGCGAGTGCGAGTCCACGGCGCTCGCAACTGTTGCGCGGCAGCGCGGACGGGGTTCGGACGTTCGGCGGGGGAGTTGCTAGGAGACGCCGAACGTGGTGGTGAACGGCTGCGCGAGTGCGTTGCCGTCGACGTCCTGCAGGCCTTCTCCAAGCACCAGCTGCAGGGCCGATGCGTTGCCGGCTTCGACGCTCACAGTCAGCGTCCGCGTGTCGACGTCGT
>JAFAJR010000355.1 GCA_019236085.1 Candidatus Dormiibacterota bacterium | reverse complement strand
GGTGAGGCGCCGTCGGTCGCCGTCGAGGCGCACGCCCTTGGGGACCTCGGTGCTGATCCGCGCGTTGCGCAGCGTGGCCTCGGTGGCCACCTGCTCCACAGCGCCCTGCACCAGCTCGTCGGCAGTCATCGTCTCGACGACCATCCTGTCCTCAGGATCCTCGAGCCGCGCCAGCTCGGCGAGCGCACTGACCATGCGCATCATCATCTCGGTGCTGGCGGTGATGCCTTCGATGGCCACCGCCGCCGACTCCGGCAGGTCGCCCAGCATCCCGGTGGACAGCAGCTGCCCGTAGCTGTTGAGGATCGTGAGCGGGCGCCGCAGCTCGTGCATGGTCACCGACAGCGAGGTGCCCCGGGCCGACGAGGTGGATGCCGCCTTCTGGTAGCGCTCCTCGAGCAACTCCATGCAGCCGCGCGCGATCCGCCGGGCGACGAGCCCCGTCTCCTCCGCCGTGGCCAGCGCCAGGTCTAGCGACTGCTCGGCGTCCAGCCCCTGCTCCCGTGCCACCACAGCGCAGGCCCCGCGCAGCGCCTGCAGATGGATGATCGCGGTGTCGGCCCGCCCGGGGAGCGCAGCGTCGTCCTCCAGTGAGTAGAGGGTGCGCAGCGGCTTGAGATCGTCGGCGGTGAGGGCCACCAGCACGGCGTTGACGAACTGCCGCGCGGCGCCGGCCGGGTCAGTGGTGACCCGTGGCGTGGGACTTGTGGCCTGGGTCTCGCGGATCCAGAGGTCGGCGATCCGGGCGGAATGGGCCGCGAGGAAGTCGCCGAAGAGCGTGCTCATCGACCCCGGAGTGTAGGCGGGGCCGGGCGCCCGTTCGCGCCGCGGGGCGGCCCTGTTACGAAGTGGCGGCAGCCAGCGCCGGCGTGCGAAGCGGCGCCGCCGTCGCCGTGCGCCGGTGGCGCAGCCACAGAGCCGCACCGATCACGGCAAACGGCACCATCTGCAGGTCGATCAGCAGGGAGATGGCGCCGGCATGTGCCGCCGTTATCCCCGCGTAGTGGGCCAGGAAGTAGACCAGCACGCCCTCGCGGACCCCGAGGCCGTTGACGCTGAACGGCGCCAGTGCCGCCAGCAGGGTCAGCGGAACGGCGACGGCGAAGACCGTCCAGGAGAGGTCAATGCCCACGGCGCGGGCGGCGATCTCCAGCGCGAAGAGGTTGATGCCCCAGCCGGCCGCGCCCACCAGCAGGCTCTGAGCCACGGCGTGGGGATGGCGGCGGTACGAGGCGAAGGCGTCGGTGAACGAGTGGAGCGCCCGGCCCAGCGCCTGCGAGACGCGGCCGGCCGCCTGGTGCAGGTGGAGCCGGTCGGACGAGAGCGCCGTCAGCCAGATCATCACGATCCCGGCCGCCAGCCCAGCCACGGCCATCAGCGTGCCGGTGCCCAGAAGGGCTCGGAGCACGACGGCGGCGGCGAGCCCCCAGATGGCCATCCCGAGCATGCCGGCCATGCGGCTGCCGGCCAGCGACGCCAGCACCCGGCTATGCCCCACGTGCTTGCCCATCTCCACCGTGCGCAGGGCATCGCCTCCCACCCCGGCCGGGATCACCTGGGTGAAGAACAGGCTCTGAAGGTAGGCCGAGCCCAGCCGGCGCCAGCCGAAGAGCGCCGGGTGGTCTGGGGCATGGGCAACAGCCGTGCGGATCAGGACACCCCACTCCACCACGCTGGCCAGCACGGCCACTGTCGACAGACCGAGGAACGCCAGGATCCAGCGCGGGTCGGCGTGGCCCAGGCTGGCCACCGCCTTGGGGATGTCCACCGTGTGCACCAGCACCGCGATGCCGCCGAGCGTCCCGGCGACGCGCAGCCACGGCGAACCCAGGAGGCGCCGGGTGCGGGCCAGGAGCGCTGTTGGCATGGTCGTCAATTAAGCAGCCGCGGGACCTTTCATGGGGGTTACTCGTAGGAACGTCGACGGCGGTGAAGCCTTGCGCGCACAGGTCGCAACCGGGATGTCACTCCCCATGCATGTACGGTTCGCGGAACGCCGTCTGCTCTGGCACGAACACCAGTTCGAGGTCGGCGACGGGGCCGTTGCGGTTCTTGGCCACGATGAGCTCGGTCTTGCCGCGGTCCACGTCCGGCTTGTGCATCCCCTCGCGAAAGAGGAACAGCACCACGTCCGCGTCTTGCTCAATGGACCCCGAATCACGTAGATCGCTCAGCTGGGGGCGCTTGTTCTCGCGGCGCTCGCTTTCGCGGGACAGCTGCGACAGGGCCAGCACCGGGATCTCCAGCTCTTTCGCGATGGACTTGAGCCCGGAGGAGATGTCCGACACCTCCTGCACCCGCGAGTCCTGCCGCCCTCCCTGCATCAACTGCAGGTAGTCGACGACCACGAGCTCGATTCCCTGCTGCGCCTTCATCCTGCGCGCCCGGGCCCTCAGGTTGCTGATGGAGAGCGCCGGGGTGTCGTCGATCCACAGCTCAGCCTGGGTCAGAGTGTCCATGGCGGCGGCGATCCGCTGGAACGCTGTGGGGTCCAGCGCCTGCCCGGTGCGCAGCGCATAACCGTCCACCCGCGCCTCGCTGCAGATGAGCCGCTGCACCAGCTGCGTTTTGGACATTTCCAGCGAGAACACCACCACCGGACGCTTGGCCAGCACCGCTGCATTGCGGGCGATGTTGAGCGCGAAGGACGTCTTGCCCACCGCCGGCCGGGCCGCGAGGATCGTCAGCTCCCCGTGCTGCAAACCCTGGGTCAGCATGTCCAGCTTGGTGAAGTTGGTGGGCACGCCGCTGATGACCTTCTTGTCCTGGATGCGCTGCTCCAGCGTCGACCAGGTCTCGCGCACGATCGGCGCGATGTGCGTGGCCTCGTTCTCGCGCCGCTCCTCACCGATGCGGAACACCACCTGCTCGGCCTGGTCGATCGCCTCGGTCACCGACGTCGCCTCGTCGAAACCGAGCCGGGTGACGGTGCTGCCCGCGCTGATGAGCCTGCGGCGCAGCGCGTGCGCGATGACGATGTCGGCGTAGTGCTTCACGCTGGCGGCTGTCGGCACCTCCAGCGTGAGCTCGGCGATGTAGTCGAGGCCCCCGGCACGGCCCACACCGGGGCCGCGCTGCAGCTGGTCCTGCAGCGTGATCACGTCGATGGGCTCGCCGCGGTCCGCCAGCGATACAGCGGCCCGGTAAAGATGTGCGTGCCGCTCGGCGTAGAAGTCCTCGGGGAGCAGCGACTCGCGGATGAGCCCGATCGCTTCGGCATCGATCAGGATGCAGCCCAGCACGGCTCGCTCCGCCTTGCTGTCGTTGGGTGGGATCCGTATGTCGCGGGCGACGACGCGGCCGGTGATCTCAGCGGCCAGGTCGGGTCCGGGCGTGACCGTCACCGCAGCACCGTCACGACGCCGCGACGACGACCTTGAGTGTCTCGCTCACCTCCGGGTGCAGCTCCACCTCCACCTCATGCGGGCCCAGCGACCGTATGGGCGGATCGACAGTGATCTTGCGCTTGTCAAGGTCGATGCCCGCCTCGCGCTTCAGCTGCTGCGCGACATCGGCATTGGTGACAGAGCCGAACAGCCGGCCACCCTCGCCAGTCTTGGCGTACACCGTCACCGTGAGCTTGCGCAGGCGTTGCGCCGTGTCGCGCGCCTCGGTGAGCTCCTTCTCGGTGCGGCGGCGGGCGGCCTCCTCACGCTTGCGGATCTGGTCGATCGTGCGTTCGTCCGCCACGACCGCGAGGCGGCGCGGCTGCAGGAAGTTGCGATAGTACCCCTCGGCCACGTCCTTCACATCGCCGGCCTTGGCAGTTCCTGACACTTCCTTCACAAACAGGACCTTCATGCTGGAGTCCCGGCAGGAGCGAGGTCGCTCTCAGACAGGCCGCGGATCCGGTTGTAGAGCGTCACTGCGACGCGCTCACCGCGCCGCACGTCCTCGTCGAAGCGGCTGCGCCGCTCGAGGATCAGCTGCTCCTGTTCGGTCACCACCCACTTGGGACACGCGGCGATGAAGAGACGTGTCGACAAAGCGGTCAGCGCGACAACGTCGAGCTCGCCGATGAACGGCAGCGCCTCGGGCAAGCTGACCACCGGCAGAGCGATGAGGCCGAGTGATCCGCCATACGCAGCCTTCACGTATGCCGGCACCCGCGGGTCCCACATGAGGCAGTACGCCAGCCGGAGCTGCCGCGGCAGATCCAGCAGGAGACGTCGGGCAAAGCGCAGCCGGCTCATCATCGGAGCGGGCATTGTACGGCGGCAGCGGTGACGCGGCGAGGACGGCCGGGGTCAGATGCAGCCGTCGCCGACCTGGGGATGATCGTCGAGCCAGCGCCGTGCTGCGGGAGCGTCGCTCGGTGGAATCTCGCCGTCGAGAATCGCGTCGCGCAGCGCATTCTTGATGTCGCGGACCCACGGCCCAGGACCCTTCCTGTAACGCGCCATGATCTCGTCACCGCTCAGCGGGTCGCGCAGCTCGGAGAGCTGGCGGCCCTGGTCGAGCGCTGCCATGCGTCGCTGCAGCGAGTCGATGTTGTGGGTGTCCGGATACGACGACGCCTCGGTGTCGGCACGCGCCACATCGAGCATTCGTGTGCGCAGGTCGCCGGCGTCACGGATCAGGCGCCGAACCGCTGCGTCGCTGAACGTTGCCTCGTCGTACTGGATCGGCCGCAGGTGCAGCCGCACCAGCTGTGACACGGCGTCGGCCTCGTCGTTGCTGAAGCGAAGCCGTGTGAGCATCTCGCGAGCCATGTCGGCGCCGACCCGCGGATGATCGTAGAAGGTGTGCTTGCCGTCGATGACCGCGTGCGTCGGCGGCTTGCCTGCATCGTGCAGCAGGACTGCGCAGCGCGTGATGAGGTCGCGCGGTGAGCGGTCCAGCGCATGCATCGTGTGATCGAAGACGTCGTAGACGTGATAACCACCCTGCTCGACGCCGATCATCGCCGCGACCTCCGGCATGACCCGCTCGAGCAAGCCTGAGTCGCGCAGCACCAGCATGCCTTCTCGTGGGTGCGCCGAGATGAGGAGCCGGCGCAGCTCCTCGCTGATGCGCTCGACACTGAGTATCGATGCGCGCTCGGCCTGCTGTCGCATCGCGTCTAGCATCCCGGGGGCCAGGTCGAAACCGAGCTGCGCCCTGAAACGCGCCGCACGGAACATGCGCAGCGGGTCCTCCGCGAACGTCTCCGCGGCGTCGAGCGGCGTGCGGAGGACACCGGCGCGCAGGTCGTCGAGCCCGCGTGCTGTGATGTCGATGACGCGGCCGTCGAACGTCTGACAGAGCGCGTTCACCGTGAAGTCGCGCCGCATCACGTCCTGCTGCAGCGTCCCGGGCTTGACAGTGGGCTTGCGCGATTCCGGGTCGTAGCGCTCGGCGCGGGCCCGTACCGACTCCAGGATGAATCCGTCGCCGCGGATCTGCGCCGTACCGAAGCGCTCGAACTGCTGCGGTGGCGCCCATCCGAAGGCTCGGGCGACAGCGCCGAGCACCTGCATGCCGTCGCCGTCCACGGACACCAGGTCGATGTCCTTGCCCAGGGTGCCGAGCAGGCGGTCGCGGACGAAACCGCCGACGAGATACATCTCCACGCCGAGGTCTCGCGCCGACCCCTCGACGCGTTCGAGGACATCGGCGAGCTGCGGCGGCAGCAGTCTCACCTCGGCGACGGCGTCAGACACCGCCGGCGATCATCCGCGATGCCTGCCGTGGCGTGCGCAGCGTGACCCCGGCCACAAGGGCGGCGAGGCCTGCGCAGACAGCTGCTCCCACGAACACAGCATGCAGCTCGGTGACGATCGCCGAGGTGACCAGCCGCTCGTAGGGAGCGCAGTCCAGCGGAGTCGAGGGGCAGAGTGTGATGGCCGTGGGCAGGCCGGCGGCCACGTGGTAGAAGGCGTGCAGTCCGATCGCTGTGAGCACCGAGATACCGGCCAGCATCCCGGCCATGCGCGCCACCACCAGGAGCGATGAGGCGAGCCCGTGCACCGCCGCCCTCACGGCGGCGAGCAGCGAGGCGTTCACCGGGGCGATGGCCAGTCCGAAGCCCAGGCCGCCGGCGACGAGCACCGGGTCCGAAGGATGCAGCCAGCCGGGGCCGAAGGCGTCGGTGAGAGTTGTGGCCGACCAGCTGGTCATGGCGACGAAGGCGAGAGCGCTCAGCGCCAGGCCGGCTGCGGCGATGGCGGCTGCAGGCAGGCGCGAGAGCAGCCGCCCGCCGAGCAGCGCGCCCACCGGCACCGCCACCAGGAGCCTGACCAGCTCCAGCGCCGCGTCGAACTGCGAGCCGGTGAATGCGGTCGCCCGGGCGTATATGGGGACGTCGACCAGCGCCGCCATGAGCGCTGCGCCGAGGAGGAGGTTCGTCAGCAGGGCACCCCACGCCCGGGGCGGCCGGAACTCCGACCCGGGAAGCAGCGGTCGCGCGGCCCTGCGCTCACGGATCACCAGGCCGGCGGCGAGCAGGGCGGCCACCGGCAGCAGGACCGGGGCCAGCGGGTTGAGCGCCTGGGTGCTTGGATCGGCGGCGGCGAACGTGACAACGACGGCGGCAAGGACCGCTGCCACCAGCGCCGAGGCCGGCCAGTCGGCATTCGCCGCAGCGGTGCGCAGCGCCGCCAGGCTCGCCGCCGGCCTCCGCCGCAGCGCCAGCTCCCAGACGATGAACGCCACGGCGGCGCCTGCGGCCACGGTGCTCAGCGGCGTCAGCCAGCCGATCCCCGCCACAGGAAGGTAGAGCGTCCCCAATGCAACGTTCTCCACCAGCGCCGGAGGAGCGGCGATCGCCAGGCCTGCGGTGGCTGCGCAGAGGACGGCGAGCGCCGCACCGACGACGTCCCACCTGCCGGCTGATGTGCTCGGCCAGGCGAGCATCAGCGCTGCGGCCAGCAGCGCCGTCAGCGGCAGGTTGATCCAGAAGATGGTGCGCCAGGTACTGACGCTGAGGATGAGGGCGCCGTACAGAGGGCCGGCGACGCTCCCCAGTTCCTGCAGCCCGCCTGCCACGCCCAGCGGTACTCCCCGCTCCTCGGCCCGCCACCAGTCGGCGACGAGCGCAAGGGTGACGGGCACCAGACCGCCGCCGCCCAGGCCCTGGAGAGCGCGGCCGAAGACGGCCTCGCTGAGCGAGGTTGCCGACGCCGTGACCAGCGAACCGGCGGCGAACACCCCGAGGCAGACCAGAAGCAGCCGGCGCCGTCCGTACACATCGGAGAGGCGGCCGAGAAGCGGCAGCACCACCACGTAGCCCAGAAGGAAGCCGCTGACGATGGGTGTTGCCGCCTGCAGCTGGTCCAAGCCGACGCCGAGACCAGCCATGATCGCCGGCAGCGCCAGCACGATCACGTAGGTGTCGGCTGAGGCCAGCAGCACCGCGCCCATCGCGATGCCGGCGACCAGCCGGCGCCGCGGCGCGACGGTCACATCGACGGCGGCGTCACCGTCACGTTCTCGCCGTAATTGTCAAGAACGAGCGTGAACGTGCTGTTCTGTGTGCTGAAGAACGGCCCAATGAGCACGACGCGGCGCACCTGCGTGCTGCTGGTTGTGATGCCGAACGTGGCAGCAACCGGGGTCTGCGGGTGCGCATCCACCAGCAGTGCGGCGATGAGGCTCCCCGGCAGCGTGCAGCCCACCTCGTGCAGCTGCTCACCGTTGAGGCGGTCGTCACTCTGCAACACCGGTTTCTGGCACTGCACCAGCAGTGTTGACAGGCCGTGGTCGGGATCCATCAGCTGCGAGGGATTGCCGAACCCGTAGTCGCTGGGGCTGGTCAGCTGGAAGCTGCTCGAGGTGGGCAGGCGCACCCAGAACTGCGAACCCACGCCGATCGCTTGGACGTCGACGCTGAGACCGGCGAACACCACGTTCAGCGTGCCACTGAACGACGACGGGCGTCGCACGTCGCCGCTGCCGCCGGTGATCAGCGCTCCGCTGCCCGCAGCGTTGTCGCTGCTGAGGTTGAAGTGCAGTGACGGCGTCGCGTCGAGCGTCGTCTTGGCCTGGGCCAGCAGGGTTGTGGGATTGGGCGGTGGTCCACCGCACGCCGTGATCAGCGCGAGCAGCGGACCGGCAAACAGCAGGCGCTGCGGGCGTCGGCGTAGATGCAGCACACTCCCGATGATGACGGAGCAGGCGGCGCCTCCGGTTGCGGCCGAGCAGTTCTTCGCCGTCGACATCCGCGTCGGCCGTGTTGTCCGCTGCGAGGCGTTTCCGGAAGCGCGCAAGCCGGCGTACAAGATGCTGGTGGACTTCGGTCCGCTGGGGGAGCTGCGCTCGTCGGGGCGGCTCACCGACCTGTATGCGGCGGAGGACCTCGTCGGGCGCCTGGTCATCGGCGTTGTCAACCTGCCACCCCGACAGATCGGGCCGGTGCGCAGCGAGGCGCTGATCCTGGGCGCGTACCAGAATGGATCGGAGCGCGTCGTGCTGCTGCAACCCGAGCGCGAGTGCTCACCGGGCGACCGCATCGGTTGAACGGCGGGCGGCTGTTCCGCGTCTTCCACAGCGAGGCGTCCGTTCGTTCAACTTT
>JAFAJR010000301.1 GCA_019236085.1 Candidatus Dormiibacterota bacterium | reverse complement strand
AGGACCGCATCCTCGAATGGCTGGCCGTGCGGGAGCGGATGAAGCAGAGGGCCGACGCCGGACCGTCGCATCTGCAGACGCCGATCCTCTGTTTCGTCGGGCCTCCCGGCGTCGGCAAGACGTCGCTGGGCCGCAGCATCGCGAGGGCGCTGGACCGCAAGTTCGTGCGCATGTCGCTCGGCGGCATTCGCGACGAGGCGGAGATCCGAGGCCACCGGCGCACCTACATCGGCGCGCTCCCCGGCCGCATCATCCAGGCGATGCGCACCGCCGGTGCGGTGAACCCCGTGATCATGCTGGATGAAATTGACAAGGTTGGCCTTGACTTCAGGGGCGATCCGTCGGCAGCGCTGCTCGAGGTGCTGGACCCGGAGCAGAACCACGAGTTCAGCGACCACTACCTCGAGGTGCCGTACGACCTGTCCCGCGTGCTGTTCATCACCACCGCCAACATCGCAGAGACCATCAGCGCCCCACTGCGCGACCGCATGGAGCTGATCCGTATCAGCGGGTACACCGAGCAGGAGAAGCTGGGCATCGCCGAACGCCACCTCGTCCCCCGGCAGCTGCGTCAGCACGGCGTCGACACCGGCGAGCTGGTGCTGACACCGGATGCCGTGATCGCCATCCTGCGCGGATACACCCGGGAGGCAGGGGTTCGGCAGCTCGACCGAACCATCGCCGAGGTGGCACGCAAGGTGCCGCGCAAGCTCGCAGCCGGACAGCCGGCGCCGATCGAGGTGGGCGCGGACCAGCTGACCGATTACCTCGGCCCGCAGCGCTTCGACTACGGCGAGGCACACGAGCACGACGAGGTGGGCGCTGTCACCGGCGTCGTTGTGAGCGAGGTGGGCGGCGACATCGTGACAGTGGAAGCGCTGACCATCGACGGCAAACCCGAGCTCGTTCTCACGGGACAGATCGGCAATGTCATGGAGGAGTCCGCACGAGCCGCGCTGTCGTGGGCCCGGGTGCACGCCACGGAGTACGGCGCGGCGAAGGACTTCTTCGACATGCATGCGATCCACATTCATGTGCCGGCAGGGGCGATACCAAAGGACGGCCCCTCTGCCGGCGTGACGATGACCACGGCGATGGTGTCGGTCGCGGCCGGCCGGCCGGTGCGCCGCGATGTGGCCATGACCGGTGAGGTGACCCTGCGCGGTCACGTGTTGCCGATCGGCGGCGTGAAGGACAAGCTGCTCGCGGCGCATCGTGCAGGCATCAGGACGTTCATCCTGCCGGCGAAGAACCAGCGCGACCTGCACGAGGTGGACCGTGAGATCCTCGATGCCATGACGGTGATCGCGGTGGAGACCGTTGCCCAGGTGCTTGATCACGCTCTGCTCGAAGCAGAGGTGCGGCAGCGCCGCGAACGCCGCGGCGCTGGGTTCCTGCTGCCCATCTCGCCTCCCTCGAACCCCATCAACGCCTGACGTGGCCGAGGCGCTGCGCGACCTCGTCGAGCTGGCGGTCGTAGTCGACCCGACGTACGACCAGAACTGCTACGTCCTCCGCCGCCGCGACACCGCATCTGTGCTGGTGATCGATCCAGGACTGCAGTCATCGCGCACTCTGCAGCTGCTGGAGGAGCGAGGGCTTCGCTGCGAGCGCATTCTGCTGACACACGGACACCCCGACCACGTCAGCGGTGTTCCAGCGGTGAAGGCGGCACATCGCTGCCCCGTCGCGATGCATCCCGACGATCAGGAGCAGCTTGTCGCGCTGCACATGCTGCCCGGTGTCCCGGCCGACACACCCGACGTCGTTGTCGACGAGGCACTGCACGCAGGCCAGGTGCTGCAGTGGCAGGGGGTGGACATCGAGGTGCTGCACACGCCGGGACACACGCGCGGCTCAGTCTGTTTCCACGTCGGCGAGGACCTCCTGTCAGGTGACACACTGTTCCGTCGCGCAGTCGGTCGCAGCGACCTGCCGGGCGGGTCGTGGCCGGCGCTGGTCGCCTCCATCGAGCACAGCCTGTACTCGCTGCCGGCGGAGACGATCGTCTTCCCCGGCCACGGCGAGCCGACGACGATCGGTGAAGAGATGACAGCGAACCCTTTCGTGACGCATCCGCGTTTCCGGTAGCTGCGCTCAGTCCGACCGTCCCATCAGCTCCATGAGCTCGTGCAGGATCGCCGCGCTCACGCCCCAGATCACCCGGTTGTGAGCGTCGTAGAAGTGCACCTCGCGGCGGAGTTCGTCGCGTTCCATGATGCGGACTGTGTGCGGTGCGATCAGCAGCTCGGCGAGCGGGATGTGAAACCACTCAGCCACTTCGTGGCCGTCCGCCATGACTGTCCAGGGTTCGCGTTGCAGGCCCACCACCGGCGTCAGCCACCGGTCTGAGACGGCGGTCACCATCGGCGACAGCACGCCCAGCACCTCGACGTTGCCCGGGTCGAGGCCGACCTCTTCGCTGGCCTCGCGCAGAGCAGTTGCCACGATCCCGCTGTCGCTTTCCTCCTCGGTGCCGCCGGGGAACGCGATCTGGCCGGCGTGGAAGCGCAGGTCAGATGAGCGCAGCATGAACAGCAGCGGCAGGGCCGCGTCTGTGGGGTCGAAGAGCAGCAGCACCGAGGCGCGACGCCTGCCCTCGGGTGGAGGCTGCCGCGTATCAGACGGGCTGTGCACCGCGAGCCGCAGGCGCTCGAGCAGCGTCATCCGCGTAGCCTGCCATGCTGCAGGCGATGAGCAGCCGCGAGCCCCGCCGCTGTCCGGCCTGCGGCGCCGAGATGCGCTTCTCGCACCGCGAATACGCCGGCCATGGCAAGCAGCTCGCCGTGTTCCGCTGCACCGCATGCGGTGCCACCAGCCGCGCCCCGGTGCCCGGCGAGGGTGACATGCGAACCGGCCTTCGCTCGCGCAAACCGCCGGTCGACGAGGGTCCGCCGGACAACCCGGTGATCGACCCCGACCTGGCGAGGAAGCTGCTCGGCGGTTAGACCGCGGAGTGAACCGCGGACGCCGTGGTGTGCTCCTCGAACCAGGACGCGACGCGCTCGTTGACCAGGTTGCGGTCGATGTCGACAGAAACAGCGTGACCGCTGCGCGGCAGGTACACGAGCTCCACGGCGCTGCTGCACACGAGTCGAGCCGCGATCTCGGCGGCGCATGCGGGGTCCGCGGTGCGGTCGCGGCGCCCGTGCATCACGAGCACCGGCGCGCGCACCTGGGCGAGCTCGCCGCGCACCTGCCGCAGGAGGTCGCGCAGCTCGTTGATGGCGTGCACCGAACGCCGTCCGTACGAGTGCAGCTCGTCCACAGCGCTGGGATCCCAGAGGTCGACGTCGCTGCCCGGGAAGTGCCAGCGGACCAGGTGCTGCAACACCGGGAGCATGCGCGGCAGCAGGCCCCGAAACCAGAGCGGCGTGGCGAGGCTGGCCACCGCAGCCACGCGGAAGTCGTTTGCCGCAAGGTGCAGCGCGAGGGCGCCGCCCATGGACTGCCCGGCCACCACGACGCTGTCGCACGCGGCACACAGGTTGTCGAGCTCGCGCATCGCCGCAGCAGTCCAGTCGCGCCACCCGTGACGACGCAGGTCCTCCGGCGTGGTGGCGTGACCGGGGAGTGCCGGCGCCACGCAGAGCCAGCCGCGGCTCGCGAGGTGCTCACCGAGCCGGCGCAGCTCCGGCGGTGTGCCGGCAAACCCGTGCAGCAGCAGCACACCGCGCCGCCCTTCGCCAAGCCGCCACGGCGCCACAGCCGCGGGGTCGAAGGGTTGCAACGTGCGGGCCGGCATCGCAGCCGGAGTATAGGCGGGGGTGCTCGGTGGTACCGTCGAGCGATTCATGGCCGAACCGGGAATGCGCGATGTGCTCGAACGCGTGGTGTCGGGTGACGACCTCAGCACCGACGAAGCGCGGAGTGTCATGGATCGCATGATGGATGGCGCCGTTGCGCCGGCGGTCATCGGAGCCTTCCTGGCTGCGTTGCGCACCAAGGGTGAAACTGTCGATGAGCTCACCGGCATGGTGCTGTCCATGCGTGAGCATGCCGTGCGCATCGATGTTCCTGACGTCGCGGTGGACACATGCGGCACCGGCGGAGATGCCATGAGCACCTTCAACATCTCAACGGCGGCAGCACTGGTTGCAGCAGGTGCGGGGTGCATCGTCGCCAAGCACGGCAACCGCGCCGCATCCTCGCGCTGCGGCAGCGCCGACGTGCTCGAGGCGCTCGGTGTGAATGTCGACCTTCCGCCGGACGCGGTGCTTCGCTGCATCCACGCATCGGGCATCGGCTTTCTGTATGCGCCTTCGTACCATCCCGCCATGCGGCATGTGAGCCCGACACGGCGTGAGCTGGGCATCCGCACGGCGTTCAACCTGCTCGGCCCCATGGCAAACCCCGCACGCGTCCGTCGCCAGGCCCTCGGCGTGCCGGATTCGACCACAGGCCGGCGGATGGCGCAGGTGCTCTTGCGTCTTGGTCACGAGCGCGCCCTGGTGTTCACAGGTGACGGTGGCGTGGACGAGCTCACGGTCAACGGCGCCGCCGTGTGCCACGACGTGCAGGGCGGCCATGTGACGACATACGACATCCACCCCGCGGTGCTGGGCCTGCCGGCGGCGCCGGTCGCGGCCCTGCACGGCGGCGACGCCGAGACCAACGCAGCGCGCATTCGCTCGGTGCTCGGCGGCGAGCCCGGTGCGGCACGCGACACGGTGACGCTCAACGCGGCGGCCGCCCTGGTTGCCGCCGGAGTTGTCAACAACATGCCGGAGGGCCTGGGCCGCGCCGCAGAGGCTATCGACTCCGGTGCCGCACTCGCCTCCCTGGAGCGGCTGGTGACCGCCTCGCAGCGGGCCGCGTGATCGAGCCGCGGCTGCCCGCCAGGCTGCGCGCCGTCGCAGCGCTCGTCCCTACTGCCGCCAGGCGCGTGGCCGACGTCGGCGCGGGCCACGGGGCGCTCAGCGTGCACCTCTCGTGCCGAGGAGCCGCCGTCATCGCCGTCGAGTCGCAGACGGGTCCGTTGGCAGAGCTGCGGGCCAACCTGCGGAGCTGGGATGCAGCGTCGCATGTCGAGGTGCGGCACGGCGACGGGCTGACCGCGTTGCAGCCGGGCGAGGTGGACGCAGTCGTCGTCGCCGGCGTGGGAGGCGGTACCGCGCTGCGCATCGTCGCACCGTCGGCGGCAATGCAGGTGCGCTGGCTGGTGCTGCAGTGCATGCAACGCGGCGAGCTCGTCGAACCGTGGCTTACGTCGCGGCGTTGGACGGTGTTGGAGCGGCGCGACGTCCGCGACGGACGCCGTACGTATCCCGCATGGCTTGTCGAGGTGGCTGCGTGACACAGGCAGCGCTGTTCCGAGTGCAGCAGCTCGACGAGCGTCTCAGCGCGCTTCGCGAGCAGCAACGACATCACGAGGCACTGCTGCAACGCGACCCCGCGGTGGCGAGCGGCAGCACCGCGCTCGACGTCGCAGAAAGGGAGCAGGCCGACTCGGAGGCCGGCCTCGCGACTATCGAGCGCGAGCTGTCGACGGTCGCGGACCGAGCCCGCGCACTGCACCGCCGCTTGTACGGCGGGTCGGTGCGCAATCCCAACGAGCTGCTGGAGATGCAGCATGAGCTGGACGGGCTCACCAGCCGCGTGAAGGAGCTCGAGGACCGCGTCGTGGAAGCGATGGAGAGTGCCGAACGTGCCGCGTCCATCACTGATGCACGCCGCAGCGATCTGGAGGCAGCGCAGCGGCGGCGCGACGAGGCGGCGGGTCCGCTTCGTCAGCGGCTGCAGTCGCTCGAGGAGGACATCGCGGCCGACGACACGGAGCGCCAGCGCTTGTTCGACTCGCTGCCATCCGCTGAGCGCGCGCTGTACACCCGCGTCGCCGCTCGCCACCGTCCTGCGGTGGTGTCGATCGCCGGCGACGCCTGCGGCGGATGCCATCTGCCGCTGTCCATGGAGGAGCGCCGTGCGGTCCGCGCGGCCGAACGCGTGGTGCAGTGCTCGAGCTGCGACCGGATACTGGTGCCGTGACTCAGCGGACGGTCATCGCGGACACCGACGGTGCCTGCTCAGGCAACCCCGGTGCCGGCGCCTGGGCGTACCGGCTCGAATGGCCTGACGGGAGCGTGGAGGAGCGGGCCGAGGGTGAAGCGCTGACAACAAACAACCGCGAAGAGTTGAAAGCGGTGCGCGAGGCACTGCGTGCCTTCCGCGCTCGTACCGGCGACGACGCGTCCTGGCGCATCGTCGTGCGAACCGACAGCCTGGGCGTCATCAACTGGCTGCGCGGTGCGTGGAAGCGCAAGAAGAACCTGGACCTGTACCCCGACATCGACAGGCTGGTCGACTCGCGCGTCAGCTTCGAACATGTCAGAGGACACAGCGGCGAGGCGGGCAACGAGCGCGTCGACAGGCTGGCGGTGGAGGCTACGCAACGCCTCGTGGCATCGACGATGGTGCGGGACGGCGCGTGACGTACTCCATCGTCGCTCGTGACCGCGAGACAGGTATGCTCGGTGTCGCCGTGCAGTCGCACTGGTTCTCGGTGGGCCGCGTGGTCACCTGGGCGGAGGCCGGAGTCGGTGCCGTGGCAACGCAGGCGCATGCCGAACCGGGCTACGGTCCCCGCGGCCTGGCGTTGCTGCGATCTGGGGTTGACGCTGTCAGAGCCCTGCAGGAGCTGACCGCAGCCGACGAGCATGCCGGCCGGCGGCAGGTGGCATTCGTGGACGCAGCCGGTGGGGTGGCGGTGCACACCGGACAGCGCTGCATCGCCGAGGCGGGCCATGTCACAGGCGACGGTGTCTCGGTGCAGGCGAACATGATGCGCACCGCTTCGGTGTGGCCCGCGATGCTCGAGGCATACATCGCAGCGTCCGGCGATTTCGCGGAGCGCCTGCTGGTTGCGCTGGAGGCCGGGGAACGAGCCGGCGGCGATGTGCGGGGCCGCCAATCGGCGGCGCTGCTCATTGTCGCGGCAGCAAGTTCAGGACAGAGCTGGCAAGATCGGGTGCTCGAGCTGCGCGTGGAGGACTCGGCGGACCCGCTGGCCGAGCTGCGCCGCCTGGTGTCGCTGCATCGGGGCTACGCCCACATGGAGGCGGCCGAGGAGCGTGAGATGTCGGGCGACCTGGATGCGGCGCTGAATGAATACAGGACGGCTCGCGCGATGCTGCGCGACAACGACGAGGCGTCGTTCTGGGCCGCGATCCTGATGGCCGACTCCGGCCGGGTGGAGGAGGGCCGGTCGCTGCTGGCGGAGATCTCGGCGCGCGAGCCGGGCTGGTCGGACCTGCTGCGCCGCCTGCCGGCCGCCGGCATGCTGCGCAACGGCGAGGCAACTGTGAGAGCGCTGCTTCCCATCAGTGGCAGCGGCAGCGACGTGGAGGAGTATCTCGCCTCCCTGGACGACGCACAAACGATCGCGGACAGTCGCGCGTTGATTGCCACGATGAGACTGATCACCGGCGATGAGCCGCGGATCTGGAACGTCGGCACCATTGGGTTCGGCTCCTACCATTACCGGTACGAAAGCGGACGCGAGGGCGACAGTCACGTTCTCGGCTTCTATCCGAGGAAGGGCAAGATGACGGTCTATCTGATGGATGGCACGTCGCGCCACCGAGAGCTGCTCGAGCAACTCGGCAAGCACACAACCAGCAGAGTCTGTGTCTACATCAAGCGCCTTGGTGATGTGCAGCTGCCAGTCCTTGAGAAGGTGCTGCGCGACTCGTACGAATACATCACGGCTCGGGACGGAAGGATGCAGCGCGTCACGGAATGACCTCGCGCTGCGGTCGGACGGTTGCTGTGCCCATTCTCTGTGTGGGCCCTTGGTTGAATTCAAAAAAGCAAGTCGGCCTGTAAGCCGGGTTCTGTCGAGGACGGTCATCCATCTACGACGCCGGTTGCCCGGCGCCTCGTGCGGCCTGACCCGGGACACTGAGACGAGCAGCCTCTGGATGTGACCATCCGGTCCCTGTTCGGCCTTGCTCCAAGCGGGGTTTACCAGGCCGGCCGGTCACCCGGCCGCCGGTGCGCGCTTACCGCACCATTTCACCGTTGCCACGGAGGCC
>JAFAJR010000272.1 GCA_019236085.1 Candidatus Dormiibacterota bacterium | reverse complement strand
GCGAACGGCATGCCGCCAGTATGTCGGGCGCGGTCCTGGACTCGGTTCCCTTTCGCGCCGCGGCCGCCACCGACGACGGCATCCACATCACGAGAACAGGCCGTCGCCCAGACCCTCGGCGATGGTGCTCTCGTCGAGGCCGGCGATCTCCTGCCAGCGCGACACGGTGTACAGGCCGCCGTCGAACGTGCTGTTGAGCTGCAGGTAAAGGTTGCGGCCGGCGAAGTACGACGGTTGCGGCTCGTCGGGCGCCGCCCCGAAGGCATGGATGCCGCCGTAGGCGTCCAGCACCCAGCCACCGTCCGGATCGCCCGACGGGGTGTAGTGGATCGCCAGCCCCCTGGCCACGTCGTCGCCATACCAGTAGGGAGACCCGTTCAGCATCGGCGCGCCGCCGAATGGGTGCAGCCCACCCCAGCCGTCCAGCACGTAGCCGGACGTCCCGTCGGGGTTCACCACCAGAGAGCGCGCGATGTCCCACCTGGGCCAGACGGGCGTCCCGCTCAGGGCGCCGGCCGACCCGAAGGGATGCACGCCGCCCAGGCCGTCCAGCTCCCAGCCGCCGCTGCCGTCCGGCAGGACAACCAAGGAGCGGGCGATGTCCCAGCCCGGCCAGTACGGCGCGCCGGCGGTGTTGAGCTGGAGACCGCCGAAGGCGTTGAGGCCGCCGAAGCCGTCCAGGGTCACGCCGCCGCGCGGGCCGATGACACCGGCCCAGGCCCGCTGCGCCATGAACGAGAGTGACGGTGACATGGACGAGCCGCCGCTCGGCGAGGTGACCACCAGGTCGCGGAGCAGGTCGCTCTCGCCCCAGTCCGCGAAGCCGCTGTAGTCCGGCGTCATTGACTGGCCTGCGGTCTGTTCCACCACCACCCCGTAGCGACCCACGGCGTAGACGTGACCGCTCACCTCGTGGAGGGCGGCGAAGGCGTCTCGTCCGGGGTAGGTCGTGGTGCTTTTCAGCGAGTACGGATAGTCGCCGAAGGGATGAATGGCGCCGGCATCGTCGAGGATCGCGCCGCCGTCGGGGGTGCCCGACCCGTCGAGATGGATGTCGAGTCCCCGAGCGACGTCCTTGCCGTTCCAATACGGCGAGCCGTTCAGCCACGGCGCGCCGCCGAAGGGGTGCAACCCGCCCCAGCCGTCCAGCACGTACCCCTCGACGGTGCCCGGCAGCACCACCAGCGCCCGGGCGATGTCCCAGCCCTGCCAGTACGGTCCGTCGGTGATCTGCGGCGCGTTGCCGAACGGGTGGATCCCGCCCCAGCCGTCGAGCGTCCAGCCACCGGAACCGTCGGATTCGATCGACAGAGAGCGCGCGATGTCCCATGTCCAGTGCGATGCCCCGGACGTGTTCGTTGTGTTTCCGCCAAAGGAGGTCAGATCTCCCAACGCGTCGAGCTCAACGCCGCCGCTGAGCGAGGAAGCGCGCGCATGGGTCGTCGGAACCAGCGCGACGGCGAGGAGCGTCGCGGTCAGCACGAGCATCGCGACCGGGCGACGGGTGGTTCGCTGCAGCGGCGTGTCCCTGTTTCCTGCTGAGAAGGCTCGCGTTGTCCAGATGACATACCACGGTTACCATCGTTTGGCCATGACTTTGCGGCGGCAATTGGTCGTACGACCGCTTTCTGTGTGTCTGCTGTGTGCGGGGCTCGCGGGCTGCACCACGGCCGTCCCGGTGAGCTCGCAGCAGTCGCAAGCGTCGGCGTCAGGCGAGCCGGCGCCCACCGCGACCTTCGAGCCGTTTCCCAGCGCCTCGGGGTCCCCGCCGTTCACCCCGCCCCCGGTGGGCACCACTCCCGAGCCGTCCGGCCTCACCGTCGGCGCTCCCGCCTTCGCCTTCTCCGTGCCGTCGGGCTACAGCGTGGACCTGGAGTCGGCGCGGGAGGTGGACCTGACGTCGGCCAACGGTGCCGAGAAGCTCACCTTTGCCGTGGACTCCGCCGCCGAGAACCTCAGCCACCCGCTGTCCACGATGCAGGTCGGCGGCGCCACCGGCTACGTGATCGAGCGTGGTGCCGACGCGGGCGGCTACGGCTACAGCGAGGTGGTGATCGTGAGCAACGCCGGGGTGCAGTACGAGGCCGAGTGCATCGGCTACTCGGGGTACGACGCCTCGCTCCTCACCTCGGGATGCGGCTCGTTCCTAGGGTCCATAGCCTTCTCCTCCTGACCGCGTAACCATCGACCGCGTCCGGCGTTTGCCGTGCAGCGCACAGCAAACGGGAGGTAGCAAACGGTGGCCAGGCTCACGAGAATCGCGGTCGCAGCCTTCGGCGGCGCCGCAGCAGTCGCAGCATCCGTCACAGTCCCGCTCGTGGTCCGCCGCCGCGGCCGTCGCGACCAGCTTGCAGACCTGGTCGCCCAGGAGCTGGGCTCGGTCTATGGACCAATTGATTCGCTGGCGGTGCGCGCCGAGGGTGGCGTGATCTCCCTTCGCGGCGAGGTGGAGGACATCGACGACATCGACCGCCTCGAGGCGATCGTGCGCTCCGTCCCGGGCGTCACCGACGTCGACAACCTGCTGCGTCTCCGGCTTGCCGGGGTCGCCTCCCGGCCCCGCGTCCTGACCGCGTAGCAGCCACCGCCCGCCGCACTCTTCTACCCTGCGGCGGTGAGCTATCCGCTGGCACCGCCGATCCAGCCCATGCTTGCCCGTGCCGCTGCAGACATCCCTCAGGGGGAGTGGCGGTACGAGCCCAAATGGGATGGCTTCCGGGCCATCGTGTACCGCGACTCCGACCGCATCCACATCGGCAGCCGCAACGCGCTGCCTCTAGAACGCTACTTTCCTGAGCTACTCGACCCGTTGCTGACGGCGCTGCCGGACCGCTGCGTCGTCGACGGCGAGATCGTCATCGCCACGTCGCAGGGCCTCGACTTCGACGCCCTGCAAATGCGGCTGCACCCCGCTGAGTCCCGTGTGCGGATGCTCGCGGCCCGAACCCCGGCGTCGACGGTGCTCTTCGACATCCTGGCGCTGGGCGACGACGACCTGCGACCCAGACCGCTGGCCGAGCGCCGCGCCCTGCTCTGCGATTCGATCGCCGCTGACAGAGTGGTGGGCATCACGCCCCAGACCGATTCGGCCGAAAGGGCCACCGACTGGTTCACCCAATACGAGGGCGCGGGGCTCGACGGCGTCGTCGCCAAGCAGCCGGCGCAGCCCTACCTGCCGGGCGAGCGGGGCTGGATCAAGGTCAAGCACCTGCGCACGGTTGACTGTGTGGTGGGTGGTTTCCGCGAGGGAAAGGGCGGCCCGGCGAGCCTCGGGTCGCTGCTGCTCGGGCTCTACCAGGACGGCGTGCTCCACCACGTGGGCCACACGTCCTCGTTCAGTGCGGCCGAGCGCCGCGAGGTGCGCCGGCAACTCGAGCCGCTGGTGGGCGGCGAGAGCTTCGTGTTCAGCCAGGGACGCACCCCCGGCGGTCCCTCACGCTGGGCCAGGGACATGGATCTGACCTGGGTGTCGGTGAAGCCCGAGCTGGTGTGCGAAGTCTCCTTCGACCATCTGCAGGGCCGGCGTTTCCGTCACGCGTCGCGCTTCATCCGCTGGCGCCCCGACAAATCCCCCACCGATTGCACGTTCGAACAGCTGGCGCCGCCGGAGCACTTCGCCCTGGAGGACATCGTCGTCACCGGCCGCTGACGCGAAACGCTGATGGAACGCACCGACTACACCACCTATCTGCACATCGATGAGCTGCTGCGGCTGCAGCACCCGCTCAGCGACGGAGCGCATGACGAGATGCTTTTCGTCATCACGCACCAGGTGTACGAGCTCTGGTTCAAGCTGATCCTGCACGAGCTGGACCACGCACGCGACGTGCTGCTGCAATCGCAGCCACAGCTGGCGGTGGCACCGCTGCGGCGGACCGTGATGATCGAAGAGCTGCTGATCACGCAGCTGCGCATCCTCGAGACGATGAGTCCCGACGGCTTCATGCGCTTCAGAGATCCACTGGCGCCGGCATCGGGCTTTCAATCCGGACAGTTCCGCGCCATCGAGTCCATCGGCGGAATCCGCCCGCCGGCTCTGTTCGACGACCCGGTGCTTTCCGACCATGACCGCCAGGAGCTGCGCCGCCGCGCCGGGCAGCCGACGCTGTTCGAAGCGCTGTGTGCCTCGCTGCGCAGCGCCGGTCTCGACGCCCCCGACGGCGCCGGCGTGGACGAGCATGCACGCCGCCTCGCCTCCCTGGTGGCGCTGTACCGCGAGCATGCTGGTGAGCTGCCCTCACTGCTGCATCAGGTCTGTGAGCTGCTGTTGGACCACGACGAAGCGCTGGCGCGGTGGCGCAGCGACCATGCCCTCATGGCGGCGCGGGAGATCGGCCTCCGCCAGGGCACAGGTGGCAGCCTTGGCGTTGCCTACTTGCTCGAGACGCTGGGGACGCGATTGTTTCCGGAGCTGTGGGAGGTGCGAAGCCTGTTGTGACGACGCTGCCCGCGACCATCGACCGCGCCGCCTGCGAACGGCTCGACGCCGGCGACCCGCTGCGTGCGTTCCGCGACCGCTTCCTGTGCGACGACGATCTGGTCTATCTCGACGGAAACTCGCTGGGCCGCATTCCCCGCGAGACACCGCGCCGTCTTGCAACACTGCTCGGCGACGAGTGGGGGAGAGGGCTGGTGCGCAGCTGGACGTCGGCCGGGTGGATGGAGTCGCCGCTGCGCTGTGGCGACGCCATCGCGGAGATCATCGGTGCTGGACCCGGCGAGGTGCTGGTCACCGACAGCACGTCGGTGGATCTCTTCAAGCTCGCTGCCGCCGTGATGGATGCGCGGCCCCGTCGCCGCGTCCTGCTCACCGAGCATGAGAACTTCCCCACCGACCGCTACATCGCCGGCGGCGTGACAGAGCTGCTCGGCGCCGGACGGATGCTGCGATCGGTGCCGCGGCAAGAGATCAGCGCCGCCATTGACGATGACACCGCCCTGCTGCTGCTCACACACGTCGACTTTCGCACCGGCGAGCGCTTCGACATGCGTGCTCTCACCGACGCGGCACACGCCAAGGGCGCGCTGGTGCTGTGGGATCTGTCGCATTCCACAGGCGCAATCAACGTCGATCTGCACGCCGCCGGCGCCGACCTGGCGACCGGATGCGGCTACAAGTACTTGAACGGCGGACCCGGTGCACCCGCATATCTCTTCGTCAACACGCCGCTGCAGTCCGAGCTGCGCAACCCGATTCGCGGCTGGCTCGGCCACGAGTCGCCGTTCACCTATGAACCGGAGTACCGCGGCGCCACCGGCATCCGTCAGTGGATGAGCGGATCGCCGCCGATCATCGCCATCGCCTCGCTGCGGGTGGCGGTGGACATCGCCCGTGAAGCCGGCATGCAGCAGCTGGAAGACAAGGCGGCGCAGCTCACCGAGCTGTTCATCAGGCTGAGCGATGAGCGTCTGGCGGAGCACGGCTTTGAGCTGGCCACTCCCCGAGACGCGTCGCGCCGCGGCGCGCAGGTGTCGCTGCGGCACCCGAGCGGGTATCCCGTGGTGCGCGCCCTGATCGAGCGCTCCGTCGTCGGCGACTTCCGCGACCCCGACATCTGCCGCTTCGGACTGGCGCCGCTCTACACGCGCTTCGTCGATGTGTGGGACGGCGTGGACCGTCTCGACGCTGTCATGCGCAGCGGCGACTTCCGGCGCGAGGAGTTTCAGTCGCGAGTGCCGATAACCTGACGGGTCTCAGGGTCGGGGCGACGCATTGCGCTGCGTGCGCCAGGCGTTGACCATCGAGGCCACCAGGATCACGACGAATAGCCCGCCGATGACCCAGAGCGAGTACGTGCTGATCGCCTGCGCCGCATTGACCGCCGGCTGACCCACAGCCCATCCGGCGCCGACCACCGCGCCGATGTACAGGAGCGTGCCGGCGAGGTCGGCGAGGATGAAGACGATGAAGGGCATGCCCGCCTCACCGGCGGCGAGATAGAAGAGGGCCGACGGCACTGGCAGCACCGGCGCGAGCACCACCGCCCACACCCCGAAACGCTGGAAGAAGCGCTCGCCGCGGGCGATGCTGCGCCGCCAGCGCTGGTCATGCTCCTCCAGGTATTCCAGCAGCCGGCGCCCATACCGGCGGCCCGCCCAGAAGAAGAACGGGTCGGAGAACATCAGCACCGGGATCGGGGCCACGACCACCGCGATGAGCGACGCCCTGCCAACCCTGGCGAAGGCGCCGGAGGCCACCATCGAGGCGATGCTGCCGCGCAGCGCGCTGAGCAGCACCGGGTGGCTGCCGATCAGCACCGCCTGGATGGGGACGCCGATGTAGGGCAGCGTATAGATGATGTAGGCGACGATCGGCCCGATGCACAGCACGTCCTTCCAGCCCGGCCGGACCGGGGGTCGCTCGGGGACGGCCGCGACCTCGGCCTCGGCGTTCTGGTCCATCGACGGCATTGTGGCGATGCCGCTCGGCAGCGCCGCCGCGTCAGGCGACCTTGGTCACCTGCGGTTGGGTTCGATACCTGCGCTGCTGCGCGGCCCTGCCGCGGCTGGTGAGGATGGCCGCCACGGCGACGATGATCAGCGCGCCGGCGATGAGCGTGATCCCGGTGATCTGCTCGCCGAGGAACAGGGCGCCCAGCAGCACCGCCACCAGCGGGTTGACGTAGGCGTAGGTCGAGACCGCCGTGATTGACACGTTGCTGAGCAGCCAGACGTAGGCCGTATAGCCGACCAGCGATCCGAAGACGATGAGGTAGCCGAAGGCCAGCCACGAGGTCAGCGTCACGGCGCCGAGGTGCACGTGGCCCAGCTCACCGCCGGCGGCGCTGGCCACGCCGAGCAGCAACCCGCCGGCCACCATCTCCATGCCGGTCGCCGTGAGCGCGGAGCGAGGCAGGGCGGCCCGCTGCGCGTACAGGGACCCGTTGGCCCAGAGCAGCGGCGACGCGATGACAGCGACGCTCTGCCAGTGGAACGCCCCGGACGGATGCAGCAGCAGACCCGTGCCGGCGAGGCCGACGGCGACCCCGGTTGCGGCGAGGGGCCCAACCCGGCGGCCACCGTACAGCGGCGCGAACAGCGCCATCCAGAGCGGGACTGTGGCGACGATCAGTGACATGTAGCCGGTGCCCACGTACTGCTCGCCCCAGGTGACGATGCCGTTGCCGCCCAGCAGCAGGCAGGCGCCGATGATGGCGGCGGACCGCCACTGCTGCCAGGTGAGCCGTTCGCGGCCCGGCCGGCCAGGACGAAGCTGCCAGGCCAGAACCAGCAGGCCGGCCAGGACGAAGCGGGCCGCCGCCATGAGGAAGGGCGGCATCGACTCGATCGAGAGGTGGATGGTGAGGTAGGTCGAGCCCCAGATGACATAGACCAGGGCGAAGGCCACGACCACTCGCAGCGCTGCGGGACGGGAGGGTTGTACGCTGCTGCCCATTTTGTTATGCTACAAAGCCTTGAACGTGCCAATACGTTATCACATCGCTGGCCGGCGAGCCGCTGAGATCGCTGCCAGCGTCGAGCGCGGAATCCGCGACGGCGAGATCGGCACCGGGCGGCAGCTGCCGCCGGTCCGGGCCCTCGCCGGTCGGCTCGGCGTCAGCGCCGCCACGGTGGCCTCGGCGTACCGCGAGCTTCGCCTCCGCGGGCTGGTCTCCGGCGCCGGGCGTCAGGGGACGACGGTGACGACGCGGGGACCGGTCACGCCGCGGGGCAGGCCGCATTTCGCGCCGGGTGTCCGCGACCTGGCCAACGGGAACCCCGACCCGGCGCTGCTCCCCGACCTGCGGCGCCACCTCACGGCCATCGACCCGGCGCACGTCCTGTACGGCCGGCCGGCAGCCGACGAGGCGTTGCTCGAGCTGGCCAGGCAGAGCTTCGAGCGCGACGGGGTGCCGTCGGGGCACCTGGCGGTGGCTGGCGGAGCCATGGACGCCATCGACCTCGTCCTCAGCAGCCACCTGCGTCCCGGGGACCGTGTGGCCGTCGAGGACCCTTGCTATTCCGGAGTCACGGATCTCGTGGCCATGCTGGGGTTGGTGCCACGGCCGGTGGCCATCGACGACTCGGGTCCGCTGCCGGATTCCCTGGCTGCCGCGCTCGAGGGCGGGACGGCTGCGTGCCTGCTCTCGCCGCGCGCGCAGAACCCGTTCGGCTCGGTGCTCCAGCCCGGCCGGGCAGCCGACCTCGCCGCGGTGCTGCGCCGCCACCCCGGCGTCCTCCTGGTGGAGGACGACCACGCTTTCGACATCACCCAGGCCGCCGCCGCCACCCTCTGTTTCGAAGAGCGCCCCCGCTGGGCCCAGGTCAGGTCGGTGTCGAAGTCGCTGGGGCCCGACCTCCGCGTCGCCGTCGTCGCCGGCGACCCCACCACCGTGGCTCGCCTGGAGACCCGGCGGCTGCTGGGCGCCGGCTGGGTGAGCCATCTGCTGCAGCGGCTGGTCGTGTCGCTCTGGTCCGACAGCTCGGTGAAGGCGCTGGTGGCGCATGCAGCCGCCACCTACTCGTGCCGCCGGCAGACGCTGCTCGACTCCCTCACGGCGCGAGGCATCGCCGCCCACGGAAGGAGCGGGCTCAATGTGTGGATCCCGGTGGCCCACGAGGACGCCACGGTGCAGGCGCTGTTGCAGCGGGGTTGGGGCGTCCTGGCCGGTGAGCGTTTCCGCATCAATGCGGGCAGAGCCATCCGGGTGACCATCGCCTCCCTGGAGGTGGACGAGGCCGAGAGTTTCGCCGCCGACCTCGCTGCCGCGCTGGCGCCCCGGCCATCCCGCCTGGCATGAGCGACACCACGCACCAGGACCGCGAACGCGCCCTGTCCTTCGGCGGGGTGGCCGAGACGTACGAGCTCGGCCGGCCCAGCTATCCGCCGGAGCTCATCGACGACCTGCTCGCCCTGCAGCCCCGGTCGGTCCTGGACGTCGGGACCGGGACCGGCAAGGCGGGCAGGCTCTTCGCGGCGCGCGGTGTGAGCCTCATCGGCGTCGAGCCCGACCCACGCATGGCGGAGCTGGCCCGGCGCCACGGTTACCCGGTGGAGGAGGCCACCTTCGAGAGCTGGGACCCACGGGGACGGGTATTCGACCTCATCGTCTCGGGCCAGGCGTGGCACTGGGTCGACCCCGCCGGGGGCATCCCTAAAGCCGCGTCGTTGCTGTCGCCCGGCGGCCACCTGGCAGCGTTCTGGAACATCGGCAGCCACGACGGGGCGGTACGTGCCCGCCTGGCCGCGGTCTACGAGCGCCTCGCGCCTCAGATTGCAGCCAGCACCACGGCGCTCGGGGTGCGGGACAAGTCCGACCCGGCCCGGGCGCAGCTCATCGCGGAGCACCCCGGTTTCGCCCAGGTCGAGCTCCGTTCGTACCTCTGGGACCAGGTCTACACCCGCGACCAGTGGCTGCTCTACCTGCAATCGCACAGCGATCACGTCCTGTTGCCGCCGGAGACAAGGTCGGCGGTGCTCGGCGAGGTCGGCGCGGTGATCGACACACTCGGCGGGTCGCTCGCATATCACTACACGACAGTGCTGATCCTCGCCTCACGCGGCGCCGCCTGACACAGGCCGTACCATCGATTTCGATGGCCACGCAAACGCTGCGCTTTCACTCGGTGAACCCGTTCACCGAGGACGACATCGAAGACTTCGAGATCAGCGACGAGGCGTTTGTGGACCGTGCGCTCGACAGCGCAGACGCTGCGTCCCGCACCTGGAGTGCCACGCCGGTTGCGGAGCGCTCTCAGAGGCTCCGTGCGCTCGCCTCGGTGCTGCGCCGCGATGTCGACCTGCACGCAGCGGCCATCACCGCGGAGATGGGCAAGACGCTCCGCGAGGCACGGGCCGAGGTGGAGAAGTGCGCGTTCGTCTGCGAGTACGTCGCTGACAACGCTGCACAGTTCCTCGCCGACGAGCCTGCGCCGTCGGATTCGCCGCGATCGCTGGTAGCCTACGAACCACTGGGGACGGTGCTTGCGTGCATGCCCTGGAACTTTCCCTACTGGCAGGTCTTCCGCTGCGCCGCGCCCGCCGTCGGCGCCGGCAACTGTGTGGTCTTGAAGCACGCCAACGATGTCACTC
>JAFAJR010000188.1 GCA_019236085.1 Candidatus Dormiibacterota bacterium | reverse complement strand
CCGAACGTGTCGTCAACTGTGCCGGGTGGACCAAGGTCGACGCCGCGGAAGAACTCGTCGCGGAGGCCACCCGCGTCAACGTCGACGGCGCTCGCAACGTCGCTGTCATGTGCGCCGAAGCCGGCGTCGGGCTGTGTCATCTCAGCTCCGACTACGTGTTCGACGGCACGGCGACGGCTCCGATTCCGGAGGACGCGACACCGAATCCGCAGAGTGCGTACGGCAGGACCAAGCTCGAGGGTGAGATTGCCGTGCGTGCCGCACATCCCGGTGCCCACATCGTCCGGACGTCATGGCTGTACGGCATGGCCGGGCCCAACTTTGTGCTGACCATGCTGCGCAAGCTGGAGGCGGGCGATGAGGTCCGCGTGGTCGACGATCAGCACGGCACGCCGACGTGGACGGGCCACCTGGCGCCGGCGCTGCTGTACCTGCTGGAGATTGCACCCCCCGGCACGTATCACCTCAGCAACAGCGGGGCCACCACGTGGTTCGGCTTCGCTGCGGCAATCGCGTCAATGATCGGTGCTGCGTCACCCCTGCCGATCGCAACAAGCGAGTACCCGCTGCGCGCAGTGCGGCCGGCGTATTCGGTGCTCGACAACAGCATGTGGCGCGGTCTGGGCGAAGCGCCGCTGCCCGACTGGCGCGACGGCCTGCGCGCGTATCTGCAGGAGTTGCGCGTCCCTTCCTGACCGGCAGAGGTTTCTAGCGGCGAATGTCCGCCGCGATGAAGGGGGCCGGGTCGACGTATACGCCGTCGACGCGGACCTCGAAGTGCACGTGCGGGCCGGTCGACCAGCCCGTGGAACCCAAAAGACCAATCACCTGACCCTGCTGCACCACCTGGCCGGCCCTCACCAGGAGCTGCTCCAGGTGGCCGTACAGCGTGAGGTACCCGTTGGCGTGGCGGATCACCACGTAATTGCCATAGCCGACCAGATCCCCGGCGGCGTCATGGCTGGATGTCGCCAGCAGCACCACACCCGCGGCTGCAGCGCCGACAGGCGTGCCCATCGGCGCGGCGATGTCCAGGCCGGTGTGGAAATGCGGATAGAAGACGCCGTTGTACGTGATGGGCGGCTCCATCGACCAGATCGAGGGGCCGAAGGGCTGCGTCACCACGCCGTTGACGGGGGCGTGGAACGTGACCGGTCCGCTGCTCGCCAGCTGCTGCGCGATCGCGTCGGCGGCGGACGCGCCGTTCTCGACCACCGCTGTGTTGATGGTCTGGTCCTGCTGCAGCTGGGTGCGCACCACGGTGAGGTCGTAGGTCACAGCCTGCTGCACGTTCGCAGGCGTATGTGCCAGCACTGTCTGCATCTGCGCGGACAGCGACGCTGACTTGGCGACGCTGACGAAGAATGCGTATTCCTGCGCCAGGGTCTGCTGGTACTGGGTGCTGAGCGTCTGATGCTGCTGCAGCAGCGAGGAGAGCATGCTCACCTTCGCCGGCTGCGGAGCCTGCTTGAGCTGCGAGGTGACCTGGGCGATGCGCTGCTCGTCGGTGAGCAGCTCGGTGTGGGTGCTGCCGATGGCGTCCTCGATGCTCACCAGCTGCGACCACACGTGTTCGGACGGTGCGGGGATGGCGCTGGCCGGGACCCAGAGGTTGCCCAGGTTCGACGGGTTCTGCGTGACGGCCTGCGCGGTGAGGGTTGCCGGGCCGGTGGTGGGGGCGTGGGGTGTCAGCGCCGTCCCTGCTGCGGCGGAGAGCGGTACAGCGATGGCGACAGTCGCCATGCCGGCCACGAGGCGGCCGCGACCGGGCCTGTGGCCCTTGAGGAGCGCTGCCGCGCCCGCTGCGACCAGCAGGGCTGCGCCGGCAGCGAGGAAGACGGCTGGGAGCAGGCCGCCGAGCGGACCGCCATGGCCGCCCGCGGTGCCGCCGCTGCTCGCCGCGGGGTTGAGCGAGAAATGGAGGAGGTCGGGCCGCTGAGCGCTGAGCGGGTTGCTCAATACCTGGACAGCCTCCCCGGCGATGAGCGGGTTGGTCACGACCAGCGAGCCCACCAGCTGCTGTGCCGTTACCGCCGGGGGAGCGTAGCCACCACCCGCCGGCATGCCGGGGCCGGTGCCACCCGGCCCGGTGCCGCCCGAGCCGCCGATTCCGCCGGCTGTGGGTGACGGCGCCGGCGTTGCCGAGGCGGTACTGCCGGAGCCGGGCGTGGCGGTCGGCGTCGGCGCCGCGGTGCCGCTGGAGCTCGGTGTCGGTGTTGGCGGGGGCGCCGGGGTCGACGTCGGCGTGGGCGTGGGGCACAGCGTCGGGAGGATCGACGGCGTCGGCAGCAGGGTGGGAAGGATCGTCGGCGTTGGGCAGAGACCCGACGCCGCGCTTGCCTGTGCGGCCTGCGGCCGAGGCGCCGGGTCAGGGCTGGCGGCCGATGCCGGGTGTGCTCCCGAGGCGACGAGCAGTCCTGCCGCCAGAAGCACCGGTGCTGCCGCGACACCG
>JAFAJR010000115.1 GCA_019236085.1 Candidatus Dormiibacterota bacterium | reverse complement strand
CTCCGCACCAGGTTCTCACCGAAGGTTTCGCGTGACCGTGCCTCGTCACCCCAGTACATGATGGCTGCAGTATCGCCCTGGATCCAGAGGCGGCCCGTCTCGCCGTCCGGCAACGGGTTGCCGTCAGGATCGGCCACAACAGCGTCGTATCCCGGCACGCACTCGCCCATTGTGCCGATGCGCGCCCGCCCGGGCCGGTTGGAGATGTAGATGTGGTACGCCTCCGACGACCCGATGCCGTCCAGCACCTCGACGCCGAAGATGTCGAGCCATCTCCGGTGCAAGGCCTCGGGCAGCGCCTCGCCGGCAGAGGTGCAGAGGCGCAGCGAGCTCAGGTCGCGAGACGGCGCCGAGGGATGGTCGAGCATGGCCTGCATCATGGTGGGGACGTTGACCAGGATGCTGGGGCGCTCGCGCTCGATGAGGTCGAAGATGCGCTCGGGCGTTGAGCGCTCGGGGAACAGGATGCCGCGGGCGGCGACGCCGAGCGGGAACAGGGCCACCAGGTCGCGGGCGTAGCCGAAGAACAGCTTGGGGACGGCGAGGACGCTGTCGTCGCGACGCAGGCCGAGCACACCGGTGGCGTAGTTCTCGAAGCTCCTGATCGGGCTGCTCAACCGGTGCACACACGCCTTGGGGCGTCCCGTGCTCCCGGTGGTGAACTTCCAGATGGCGACGTCGTCGAGCGTCAGTGGCGCTGCGTCGAGTTGCGCCGGTGACGATTCGAGCAGCGAAAAGAGGTCGTGCTCGCCGCCTTCGGTGGCGTTGCCGGCCGTGGTGCTGAGCAGCGTGGGCCGCGTTTCGATGTCGCGCAACGCCTGCCGTACCGCGTCGATCGTTGTCGTGTCAACGGCGACGACACGTGCAGCGGTGTACGCGAGGTAGTAGGCGTAGTCCTTCGGCTGGAGGAAGGTATACACCTCTGCGGTCACGGCGCCGATCTTCTGCGCGGCGAACCAGAGTGCCACGAACTCGATGCTGTCCGACAGCGCCAGCAACATGCGGTCACCCTGCTGCACCCCGCACGTGAGCAGCGCGTTGCCGCAGCGGTCGACCAGCTCCGCGAGCTCGGCGTATGTCCAGTGGCGCCCGGGCGTGACCAGCGCGACGCGTCCGCCGTCGCCACTCTCGAGATGACGGTGCACGAAGCGCTGCGCCAGGTTGGCGTCGTTCACGTGCTCTGTCGCACGGAGTGGATCAGCTCGACCAGCATGGTGCCCAGCGTGTCCAGGGTTGCCTCGCCCTCGGCCGCGCTCGCCTCCGCCGGGCTGCCGCAATATGCACGGTGCATCCCCATCGCCTCGAAGCTCGGGCTGCCGGCGGCAATGTGCGACGGCATGTCCACGGGGAGCGAAGGGAGCATGCCCATGGCAACGCCGTCCACCAGCTCCGGGTGTGTGGCCAGCAGTATCGAGGTCTCGTAGCGTCCTGCGTGCGCCGCTCCGCTGCGAAATTCATCTGTGAGCCTTTCCGCGAGCCTGCGCCGCGTGACATCGAACAACGTGGTGTCTGTTTCTTCAGCAGCAGCGCGCAGCGCGTTCACGTGCTCCGGCTCGAAATGGCTGTTCACGATGATGCGACGGCGCATCCCCTGCCGTTCGAGCGAGTGGCAGATGTCGCTGAGCAAGCTCTGCAGCACGCCGGCGCTGATGCTCACGCTGCCGGCGAACGCGTCGCTGAGGTGGGTGACGCCGTAGCCCACGGGTGGCAGGACAACGGCGTGCGCAGGTTCACGGGAGCCGAGCATGCGCAGCGCCCGATCGCAGACGGCAAGCGAGATGAGCGTGTCTGTGGCCAGCGGAGCGTGCGGTCCGTGCGGTTCGAGCGCACCGACCGGCAGCAGCACCACCGTATCTCCCGACAGCGCCTCCGCCGCCACGTAGGTGAGGTCGCCGAACCTGGTGATCGCCGCGCTCACGGGCGATACTGTAGCGTCGTGAGTGCCGGCCCTCTTCGCATCGCCGTCATCGGCGGCGGTCCAGGCGGCTTGTACTTTGCCGCGCTCGCCAAGCAGCTGGACCCTGGTCGGTCGATAACTGTCTGGGAGCGCAACGCCGCCGACGACACCTTCGGCTTCGGCGTTGTGTTCTCGGATGAAACCCTGGGCGGCATCGAGCACGCGGACCCGGTGGTGCACGCAGCCATGGCTGGAGAGTTCGCACGCTGGGACGACATCGACATCATCCATCGTGGCCGCGTAATCACCTCCGGTGGCCATCGCTTCGCCGCGATGGGCCGCAGGCGCCTGCTGCAGATACTGCAGGAGCGCTGCGCGTCACTCGGCGTGACCATGCACTTCCAAGCTGTTGCGCCGCCTGCGGCGGACCTGGCCCGTTCACATGACCTCGTGGTGGCTGCTGACGGTGTCAACTCGCAGACGCGCGCCGCGTTCTCCACTGCGTTCGGTCCGTCGCTTGACACCCGGCATTGCCGGTTCATGTGGCTCGGCACCGACCGCGTCTTCGACGCCTTCACCTTCTGCATCAGGGAAACCCCGCACGGCGTGATGCAGGTGCACGCCTATCCCTACGACGCGACGGGAAGCACGTTCATCGTCGAGATGCACGATTCGGTGTGGCGCAGCGCGGGGTTCGACGTCCCGGCTGCGGCTGCGATGGCGGTCGGCGAGAGCGACCTCGCAGGCGTCGACATGGTGCGCGATGTGTTCTCCGACCTGCTGCAGGGCCACACACTTCTGGCCAACAACTCTCGCTGGATCGCGTTCACCACGGTGCGCAACCGCGCCTGGCGGCACGGCAACATCATCCTGCTGGGCGACGCCGCGCACACCGCGCACTTCTCCATCGGCTCGGGTACCAAGCTGGCCATGGAGGACTCACTGGCGCTCGCCGCCTGCTTGGACGAGCACCGCGACCTCCCGGCGGCACTTGCGGCCTACGAGGTGGAACGCATGCCGGTTGTGGCGTCCACCCAGCGCGCGGCGCAGGCCAGCCTGGAATGGTTCGAGAACCTGGGCCAGTACACCGAGCAGGAGCCGCTGCAGTTCGCGTTCAACATCCTGACCCGCAGCCGCCGCGTGACCTACGACAACCTTCGCGTGCGCGACCCTGAATTCGTGGAGCAGGTCGACGGCTGGTTCGCCGAGCACGAGGTGCGCCGTGGCGTGGCACCGCCGCCGCCGCGGCCGGCGCCACCGATGTTCCAACCGTTTCGCCTGCGTGGCCTGGAGCTCCAGAACCGCGTCATCGTGTCACCGATGGACATGTACTGGGCGACGGACGGCATCCCCAACGACTTTCATCTGGTGCATCTGGGGAGCAAGGCGCTCGGGGGCGCGGCGCTGGTGATGACGGAGATGGTCTGCGTGACGGCTGACGGCCGGATCTCGCCGCACTGCACCGGGATGTACACCACCGAGCACGAGACGGCCTGGCGCCGCATCGTCGACTTCGTGCACGGCAACACGCCTGCCGCAATCGGACTCCAGCTGGGACATTCCGGACGCAAGGGCTCCACCAAGCGCATGTGGGAGGGCATGGACGAGCCCCTCGCCGCGGGAAGCTGGCAGCTGGTCGCGCCGTCGGCGCTGGCCTACTCGCCGCGCAACCAGGTGCCGCTGGCGCTGCGCCGTCAGGACATGGATGCCATCCGCGAGGCGTTCGTCGCGGCTGCCGAGGCCGGCGCGCGTGCCGGCTTCGACCTCATGGAGTTGCACTGCGCGCACGGCTACCTGCTGTCCAGCTTCATCTCTCCACTGACCAACAAGCGAGACGACGAATACGGCGGTGACCTCGAAGGCCGAATGCGCTACCCGCTCGAGGTCTTCGACGCGGTTCGTGCGGTGTGGCCGGTCGAGCGGCCGATGACGGTCCGCATCTCGGCAACCGATTGGCACGCCGGCGGCATCGACGCCGACGACGCGGTGCGCATCGCGCAGGCTTTCGCCGCTCATGGCGCCGATGCCATCGACGTTTCCAGCGGCCAGGTGGTGAGCGGCGAGTCGCCGGCCTTCGGCCGCAGCTACCAGACACCGTTCGCGGACCGCATTCGCAACGAGACGGGCATCGCGACAATCGCTGTCGGTGTCATCTCATCGTCCGATGACGTGAACTCGATCATCCTGGCCGGCCGTGCGGACCTGTGTGCCCTGGGCCGGGCCCACCTCTACGATCCCCAGTGGACGCTGCACGCCGCAGCCGAGCAGGGCGTTGCCATCGAGTGGCCGGCGCCGTTCCGTGCCGGCAGCCGCCGGCCGCAGACCGGCCGGACGGACGGGCCGAAGCCGCGACTCGACCTCGTGCGGCAGGGGCCGGCCGTCACGCGGCACGAGCGCTACCGTCCCGGCCGCGCGCTGCTCGTCACCGAGGACTGAGCATTGGCACTGCTGCAAGGGCTGCACGGCGCGATCGCCATCGTGCTCCTGTGCGGCCTGCTCTTCGCAGAGGAGGCCGGCGTGCCGCTGCCCTTCGCACCCGGCGAGGTGACTCTGCTGGCCGCGGGGCTGCTGGTGGCGTCCGGCGGTCTCAATCCGTTTGTGTTCGTTCCCATCGCGATCGTGGCGTGCGTCGGTGGTTCTGTGGTGGGGTACAGCTGGTCGCGCCTCGTCGGTGAGCGGGGGCTCGCTGCGCTGGCGGTGCGGCTGCACCGCGAGAGCTCGCTCCGCCGCGTCTCGAACCGGCTGCGGGCGGGCGGGGCGCGGGGCATCGCCGTCTCGCGGTCCATCATCGGGCTTCGCATCTACACGACGCTGGTAGCAGGCGCAGTGGGCATGCCGCTTCGCACCTTCCTCCTTGGTGCGGCGCCGGCGACAGCGGTGTGGGTGGTTCTGTTCGTCGTGCTCGGGGCGGTGGTCGGCATTCCCGTCGAGCACTTCTTCACCAGCGTCGAGAAGCTGGCGGTGCAAGGTGCGCTGCTCGTGGCGATCGGCATCGGCGGCTACGTCGCGGTGCGGCGGCGCCCCGCGGAGGCGCCGGGCGTGCTGATGCGTGCCCCCTACGCCTTGCGCCTCGCCTTCGCCGTGCTTCTCGACGCCGGGATTGTCGCCAGCATCGTCGCCGGCGTGCTGTCGATGGCCCGCACCTTCGGCCGCGTCAACCTGTTCGCCAACTGGGCGGACCTCGTCGTGGTGGTTGGTGTCATCATTGTCTTTTACTTGGTGATCACGCGGCGTGGGCCCGGAGCCACGGTCGGGGAAACGCTGTTCAGCGCCGATTACGTCCGCCGTTTGCGCCGCATCTCGCCACTCATCCGCGGCGGCGAGGACAGCACACAACCGGAGTCACCCGAAGCGTCGCTGGCACGCCGGCTGCGCGCCCTCGGTGACGAGCGACGGATCCGCATCGCACGGTTGCTGCAGGAACGTGACATGACGCTGGCAGAGCTGGTCGCAGCGCTCGGCGTCCCGCCCACCGGGCTGCTGGCCGACGTCTCGGCGCTCGAGCAGGGTGGTGTGGTGCGCGTGGTCGACAACGGTGCGACCACGGCCTTCCGGCTGGAAGATGGTGTCGCCGAAGCGCTGCAAGAGCTGCTTCCCACCGCCGCCGCACCAGCGGCGGGTCAGGCTGCGACAGCGGCCTCGAGTGGCAGTGTTCCGCGCACCACAGTTCCTTGACCGGGAGACGATTCCAGCTGCAGCAAGCCCCCGAGTGCATCGACCCGGTCACCCATGTTGGTCAGCCCGGCGCCGCGCGTCACGTTCTCGGCGTCGAAACCGGCGCCGTCATCGGCGATCTCGAACAGCAAGCTCTCGCCATCGTCAATGAGCCGCACCGTCACCATGTGCGGTGACGCGTATTTCTGTGCGTTCTGCAGCGCCTCCAGGCAGCAGAAGTAGACGGTCGCCTCGACGTCCTGGGAATAGCGGCCCATGCCGGACTCCTCGACCTGCACCGGGACGGTGGCCTTGCCCGCCTGCGATCGCAGCGCCGCAACCAGCCCCCGGTCGGCGAGCAGCGGCGGATAGATGCCACGGGCGAGCGCGCGCAGGGTTTCCAGGGCCTCGTCGGCGTCGGACTTGAGCTGACGCACGGCGTTGACCGCCGCGCCGGGGTCGCGTTTGACCAGCTGCGTGGCGAGTGTCAGCTTCACCTTGATCGCCACCAGGTACTGCTGGGCGCCGTCGTGCAGGTTGCGCTCCAGCCGGCGGCGCTCGTCGTCCTGGGCGCTCACCAGCCGGCGGCGTGACGCGCTGAGCTCATCGAGACGCTGCAGCAGCTCCTCGGTGAGCCCGGTGTTCTTCAGCACCGGCCCGGCCTGCAGCGCGAGGTCGTGCAGCAGTCTCGTCTCGCCCTGGCCGAAACCCTCGCCGCGCCTGCCTCCGATGGACAGCGCGCCGAGCAGCTCCCCCTGGTGGGTCACCGGTACGGTCAGGTTCATGCCGTCAATGGCTGGAACGTCGCGGCCGGCGAGCAGCACCGCCGTAGGCACCGGCGAGTCCGAAGG
>JAFAJR010000018.1 GCA_019236085.1 Candidatus Dormiibacterota bacterium | reverse complement strand
TCCAACCCCTCGCTCGACACCTCGGTGACCAACAGCGGCACCTGGCTCGATGAAACCGACATCCGGCCGACGATCCTCGCGATCCTGGGGCTCAAGGACGACTACACCAACGACGGCCGTGTGCTCACCGAGGATCTCACCATCACGCCGGGTCAGACCGCGGACCCCAACTT
This sequence comes from Candidatus Dormiibacterota bacterium, assembly GCA_019236085.1. GTDB lineage: Bacteria > Chloroflexota > Dormibacteria > Aeolococcales > Aeolococcaceae > JAFAJR01. Next base: position 3,107 of record JAFAJR010000018.1, on the reverse strand, counting down.
CCTGCCCCTGGCTCGCTGCTACAAGCAGCTGAATTCGAGCGTTGGGCGCTTCGGCACCGACGTGCTCAGCGCCGACACGACGGCGCTCGCCACCGGCAGCTCGAGCAGCGACAGTGTCTACACCAACTTCCTCACCACCCAGCTGCAACCGCTCGGCGTTCAGCGGGACGCCGACGCAACCCAGATCAAAACCGACCTGTGGAACGCCGAGTTCAACAACACGGCGCTGCCCACGAACAACGACCTGCAGAACTGCAACCGCGACCTGGCGGCAGCCGATGCGCTGGCCGCCGGATTGAGCGCGCAGGTGCCTGAGACACCACTGACTCCACTGCTGCCGTTCACCGCCTTCCTCACCATGGCGGGCGCGGCGGCCATATGGCGCCGGCGTCAGGCACGGCGCCTTCCGACCTGACGGGGGCTGCAGAGTTTCTCTGGGGAAAAAACGGGAGCCCCGGCCGTCTCTGGCCCGGGGCTCTCTCGTGCTCTCGCTTACGGCAGGCTCGCGAGCAGCTTAGCTCGCTCTACCCAGAATCTCAGACGCGCGACGTACAGCTCGGCTTGCGCGCGGAGTAGATCGTGATCCGTAGCTGACCTCTTGGAAGCGCCAGCAGCTCTCGCCGTCGCCGCACCGGCGCTCTCCAGGATGGAGAGAAGCCCGTGGTAGACCGCGATCCAATGAAGAGCGTCCTCGGGATGGGCGCTATTCGGATCCTCCTCGGCGAACACCTTGTCCACCAGCGCAGTCACGAGCGCAGCGTACTAGCAGCGGCGCAAAGGTTTCAGCAAGCAATGGGCGTGGGGTCAGCCGTTACCCGGCGACCCGATCACCGCTTCGCACCCACATGGGCGTGCCGAACAACTCGAAGAAACGCTCGACAGAAGTGTCGTCGCCTTGCAGCACGCGCAGCCGTCCCTCCTTGCGAGCACGCCGCCACGGCTGCCGCTCGATGAGAAGTGCGTTCAGCGTCTCCTCGTCCATCGACATCACCACATCCGGGTTGACGGCAGCGCCCTGACGTGTGGTGCAACGCCGGTCAGCCACTCGCACCTCGTACACCTGACTTCCGATGCGAAGCTCCCAGGTGATGCGCGTGTCAGCGGCGTCCTCCGGGCGAAACCGTGCGCGGATCGCCACGAAGTACGAGCGTGGGACGAAGACATCCTCATCTTCAGGCTTGCCAAGAAAGCGCGCCCCCCAACGACCGAGCGCGAGAAGGACCGGCTCGAGCGCCTCGCCTGTCTCTGTCAGCTGGTACACGGCCGAACCCGCGGGCGGCGGCAGCGTTGCCCGCGCCACGATGCCGGCACTCTCCAACGCCCGCAGCCGGTCGGCGAGCATGTTGGTGCTGATCCCCGGCAAGCCGGCGGCCAGGTCCCCGTAGCGCATGGGCCCCAGGAGCAGATCGCGAACGACAAGCAGCGTCCAGCGGTCGCCCACCAGGTCCAAGCCCCGCGCCAGGGCGCAGTACTGGTTGTAGCTCTTCTTGGTCATCGCTTGCGTCATGATACCACACGCTTGCTTTTTACAAGTGTCACCTATATGATTCCGCAGCAAATGGAAGCCAGCGGAGCGGTATCGGAGGTGACAAGCACGATGGATGCGCCCACATTTCGCCGGCCCTGGGTCCTCGGGCTCACGGGCATCGCGTTCTTCATGGTCGGGCTGGACGCGCTCGTGGTGAACAACGCGCTGCCCACCATCCACCGCGAGCTCGGCGGCAGCCTCAGCGACCTGGAGTGGATCTTCAACGCCTACCTGATCGCCTTTGCCGTCGGCATCATCCCGGCGGCTGCGGTGGCAGACCGGATCGGGCGCCGCCGCCTGTACGTGATGGGGCTGGCACTCTTCTCACTCGCTTCCGCTGCGTGCGCCCTGGCCCCGAGCACCAGCCTGCTCGTGGCCGCACGCACTGTTCAGGGAGTCGGCGCCGCCATCGTGACGCCGCTGAGCCTGACAATCATTGCCGGCACCGTCGCCCCGGAGAACCGGGGATCCATCATCGGGCTCTTCGGCGCCATGGGCGGGCTCGCGGTTGCCAGTGGGCCCTTGATTGGTGGCGCGATCACGCAAGGCCTCAGCTGGCATTGGGTGTTCTGGGTGAACGTCCCGGTGGGGCTGGTCGCCTCGTTGCTGGCAACGCGTCGCCTACCGGAGAGCTTCGGCCCGCGGACGCGCATCGACGTGGCCGGTGGTGTGCTCGTGGCGCTCACCGCGACCGCCCTCGCCTGGGGGCTAGTGCGCTCCGGCGACCTCGGCTGGTCGAGCACCGAGGTCGTCGCTTCGCTTGCCGGCGGCGTGGTGCTTCTTGCTGCCTTCCTCGCCTACGAGAGACGCTCTTCGTCGCCGATGCTGCCGCTGCGCATGTTCCGCGAGCGAGGCTTCAGCGCGGCGAACGTCACCGGGTTCATGATGATCGGCTCGCTGTTCTCGTCCGTCTTCTTTGTTTCCCAGTACTTCCAGTTCGGGCGCGGATACTCGCCGTTCGACGCAGGGTTGCGCGTGCTGCCCTGGACGGCGACGCCACTCATCGTGGCGCCGCTGGCAGGCAGATTGTCGGACCGTATCGGCCAGCGCCCCCTCATGGTCCTTGGCACGCTGTTGCAGGGAAGCGGCATTCTGTGGCTTGCGCTCGCCGCTACGCAGAGCGACAGCTACGTTGCGCTGGTGCCCGCGATGATCCTGGCGGGAGTCGGCATATCAATGGCGTTGCCGACAACATCGACGGCTGTGCTGAACTCGGTGCTGCCGTCGGAGATGGGCCGCGCGTCGGGGGTGACCAACACGCTGCAGCGATTCGGTGGCGCCTTCGGTGTCGCCATCGCATCGGCTGTGTTCGCCGCCAACGGACACTTGGGCACAACGGCCTCCGAGGTCAGCGGCGTTCAGCCCGCGTTGATGATGTCGGCGCTGCTCGCGTTTCTGGGCTGCGTCGCGGCACTCGGTGTCCGCCGAGCGCGGGTTGTCGAACCCGTCCCAGCCATCTCACCCGAACGTAGCGATGCGCTTCTTACGCCGACGCCCGCAGTATCCCCGGAACTCGTCGCCGTCGACTGATCGCATTGTCGCCACAGCGCTGACGGCGTCGTCATTTTCCATCCCTTCG
>JAFAJR010000344.1 GCA_019236085.1 Candidatus Dormiibacterota bacterium | reverse complement strand
CAGTGACGCGGCGTCCACCTGGAACTCGTGGTTCTGCGAGGTCACGTACACCTCGCCGGTGCGTTCGTCGCGCACCGGGTGGTTGCCACCGTGGTGACCGAACTTCAGGCGCGAGGTCGACGCACCGGCAGCCTGCGCCACGATCTGATGGCCCAGGCAGATTCCGAGGATGGGCACTCGGCGATCGAGCAGATCGCGACAGAGCTGCGCCGCGTGCTCCAGGCGCGACGGGTCTCCGGGGCCGTTCGAGAGCACGACGCCGTGCGGCTGCTGTTGCATCACGTCATCGATGCCGGCGTCCTGCCGCAGCACCATCACGTCTGCGCCCCGGCTGCGCAGGGCGCGCAGCTGGTTGCGCTTGACGCCGTAGTCCACGACTGCGATGCGCAACCCCGCGAAGGCGTGCGCGCTGCCGGCGATGTCTACTCCGCGGTGTAGCGTCGCGTCGAGCTGCTCCTCGTACCGCATCCAGGGCTCGCTGATCGACACCTGACCGACCAGGTCCTCGTCGCTCACGTGAGGCGCCTGCCGGGCACGCTCCACCAGGACCGCGGGCGACGCGCCGGTCTCCAGTTCAGCAATCACGCCGCGCAGCGTGCCGTGGTCACGGAGGTGGCGGGTGAGAGCCCGCGTATCCACTGAATGCAGCCCGGGGACGCCGAACTGCGCCAGCTCATCGTCCAGGGATCTATCGGCGCGGGCATGGCCGACGTCGGGGGACAGCTCCCGGACGACGAGTGCACGGCAGTGCACGCGCCAGGATTCGCGCGTGTCGTCCCGGCAGCCGTAGTTGCCGATCAGCGGGTATGTCATCACCACCACCTGGCCTGCGTACGACGGGTCGGTGATCACCTCCTGGTACCCGGTCATGCACGTGTTAAAGACGACCTCGCCGCTCACCCAGCCCTCAGGCACCGCGCCGAACAGGCGGCCTTCGAAGGTGGCACCCGACTCGAGCGCGAGGACGCCGCGCCGATCAGACATGTGTCGCCTCCTTCGCCCTGGCGGCGCTCAGCGTCTCGTGGCAATGCGCAATGCGGCCGTTGACCATGGTGAGCAGGACGCGGCCCTGAAGCTCTTCACCGATGAGCGGCGTGTTTGCGGACTTGGACCGCAGGTCTTTGGCCTCGACACGCCAGGACGCTGCGGGGTCGAATACCACCAGCGTCGCCGGCTCCCCGATGCGCAGCGCAGGCGGTGGCATGTGCTGGAGCACAGCCCATGGTCCCAGCGTCAGTCGCTCGACCAGCGTTGCCATCGACAGCGCGGGAGGCACCAGCGCAAGACACGCGGACAGCGCCGTCTCCAGGCCGATCATTCCCGGTGCCGCGTCATCATGGTCGCCCTCCTTGGCGGCGGCGACATGGGGCGCGTGGTCGGTGGCGATGGCGTCGGCTGTGCCGTCGGCCAGCGCTCGCTGCACCGCGGCAACGTCGCTTTCGTCACGCAGCGGGGGATTCACCCGGCGTTGCGCATCGGGATGATGGCGCATCGTCGCGTGGTGCGGCGTCACCTCGGCTGTCACGCGCAATCCCTCATCCTTCGCCTGGCGCACCAGATCCAGTGCCGTGGCAGTCGAGAGGTGTTGGAGATGCAGCCGGCCTCGTCCTGCGACTCGCAGCGCCTCGAGCGCCGTCGCCACGGCACGGTGCTCGGCCTCGGCCGGCCGCAGCGCGCAGCGCACCAGCGGTGTGCCGGGCGTACCCAGCGACGCGATCAAGGCTTCGTCTTCTGGATGCACAAGCACGCCGCGGTCGCAGTCGGCTGCGCGACGCAGCGCCTGTACCAGAACATCAGAGCCGAACGCATTGCGGCCGTCGTCGCTGAACGCGGCGGCACCGGCTGCCACGCAGTCCTCGATGCCGGTGAGCAGGACTCCGTCGAGGTTACGACTGACAGCCGCGGCCTGCATCACGGTGACAGCAGCTGCGCCGTTGCGCTGCAGCGCCGCCGCGACCCGCTCCGGGGTGTCGACAGGCGGCCTGGTGTTGGCCATGGCGAGCACAGTCGCGAAGCCGCCCGCGGCCGCCGCCTGCGCTCCGCTCTGCACCGTCTCGGCGTCCTCGTCACCCGGTTCGCGAAGGTGCGCGTGCAGATCGATGAAGGCCGGCGCCACGACGCAGCGCTCCGCGTCCTCATGGCGCCGCAGATCGATGACCACGTCTGTCTCCGCGGTGACGGTGTGGTCTATGGCAGCAATGCAGCCATCGCTGATCAGCACATCGCGTGGGGCCAGGTCGGTGCCACGATGAGGCTCGATCACACGGACGCCCCGCAGCAGCAGCTTCATGGCGTTGCACCCGGCACCAGCCAGGCGCCGTCGACGCCGTCGACCTCGCGCAGCCGCACCCGAACTCGGTCACACTCGGACGTGGGTACGTTCTTTCCGACATAGGTGGCACGAACCGGCAGCTCCCGATGGCCGCGGTCGATCAGTGCAAGCACCTCGACGACTCCGGGACGGCCCTGCGCGACCAGGGCATCCATCGCCGCGCGGACGGTGCGGCCCGTGAACAGCACGTCGTCAACCAGCACCACGGTTCGTGCCGTGACCTGCACCGCACCGCCGTTGCCGTCGGTCACAGCGGAGGCGTGTGGGGCGGCTGGGTGGGGCCTGTCATCGCGAAACCCCGCGACGTCGACGGCGCAGACCTCGGCCGCGTCCCAGCCGATCGCGCGCAGCGCGGTTGCCACCCGCTCAGCCAGGGGCACGCCGCGCGTTCGGATGCCGGCGAGCAACAGCCCGTCACCGCCATCGTGATGTTCCGCTATCTCGTGGGCCAGGCGAACCGTGGCCCGATGGAGCGACTCCGCGTCCAACACCCTTGGGAGGTTGTCGTAGGCGAGCGCTCCACTCACGACAGCACGCTGTCGAGCACCGCCATGCGAATGGCGACGCCGTTGGCTGCCTGCCTGAAGTACGCGGCCCGCGGGTCCGCGTCCACCTCGGGCGCTATCTCGTCGACACGGGGCAGCGGATGCATGACGATGGCTCGCTGCGGCAGCGCGCGCATCACATCCGCATCGATGCGAATGGCGGTGCGTGCGAGGTCGAATTCGGCAGGATCCCCGAAACGCTCCTTCTGCACTCGCGTCTGGTACACCACGTCGGCGTCGTCGATGACGTCAGCCAGGCTGCTCACCTCGCGGTGTGGCACGCCACGGTCGTCGAGCCTGCTCAGGATGTCTGCCCCCACCTGCACGACATCCGGTGCCACGAAGCTGCAGCACACTCCCGGGTAGAGCGCCAGCAGCAGTGCCAGGGACCGTGCGGTGCGTCCGTAGCGGAGATCACCGCAGAAGGCGACGTGCACGCCGTCGATGCGCCCCAGCTCCCGCTGGATGGTGAACAGGTCCAGCAGCGCCTGAGTGGGATGCTCACCGGGTCCGTCGCCGGCGTTGATGACAGGGACAGCCGCAACGGCGGCAGCACGCGAAGCGGCGCCGAGCTGGTCGTGACGCAGCACGATGACGTCGGCATAGGTTGAGACCATGCGGATGGTGTCTTCCAGCGTCTCTCCCTTGATCGCGCTGGAGAACGCGTGTGCCGCCTCGGTGCCGAGCACCGTCCCGCCCAGACGCAGCATGGCACTCTCGAAACTGAGCCGGGTGCGCGTGCTGGGTTCGTAGAAGAGCGTCGCCATGATCTGTCCCGCGCACCGCTGATTGCGCGCTCCATCCAGCTCCGCAGCACGCACAAAGAGGTCATCGAGCCGGGCACGATCGAACTGCTCGCTGCTGATGACGTGCGTGAGAGCAGTCCTGGCTGCCGGCGCCGTGGTCATGGAAGCCTCCGTCCTCGAGGCTGCGGCCGAGGACGCACCACAGAGGTGCTGAATCCCTTGCCGGCCTCGCTGGACCTGCTTGAAGTGGATCCGTCAGGAGCGATGGTAGCAGA
>JAFAJR010000190.1 GCA_019236085.1 Candidatus Dormiibacterota bacterium | reverse complement strand
CCGGCGCAGCCGCCGCGGTGCTGCTCGCCGGCTGCTCCCTGCCCGGTGTGGCGCCGAGTGGCGGAGCCCAGCACGCGGCAGCCGCCGCGGTCCAGCCGGTTGCTCCCGCTGTCGCGCCGAAGATCAGCATCAGCCCGGGCGACCAGTCCCAGAACGTGCCCCTCGACGCCCCCGTGCAGGCGACCACCGACGCCGGCCACCTCACCTCGGTGACCGTGCAGGAGGCTGGTGTCTCGGGACCGCCGGCCGGCCAGATCTCCTCCGACGGCACCAGCTGGCAGCTCGGCGACGGGCTGGACTCCGGCGCCACCTACACCATCACCGCTACGGCGGTGAACGGCAGCCACACCACCACCTCCCACGTCACCTTTTCCACGCTGACCGCGCAGGCTCGCCTGCTCACGACCTTCACGCCATACGACGGCAGCGTGGTGGGCATCGGAGAACCCATCGACCTCAACTTCAACACGCCGATTCCCGACTCGCAGAAGGCGGAGGTGGTGCAGCACATCCAGGTCGCGTCCACGCCGGGCGTCATGGGCTCGTGGCACTGGTTCACCGACAGCGTGCTGCACTTCCGGCCCGAGAACTACTGGCCGTCGGGGACCAAGGTGACGGTGAACGCGAATCTCAAGGGCGTCAACGCCGGCAACGGTGTGTGGGGTCTCGGCGACTGGTCCATGAGCTTCACCGTCGGGCCCAAGCATCTCTCGGTCATCGATGACACCACGCACACCATGCAGGTGTATTCCAACGACCAGCTGGTCGACACCTGGCCGGTCAGCCTGGGCAAGGCGGGTTTCCCAACGCTGTCGGGCACGCTGGTGGTGCTCTACAAGTCGTACGTGGTGAAGATGAGCTCCTGCGGCACCTTCGGTGGCGCGGCGTGCGTGCCCGGCAACGTCAACTTCTACGACGAGAACGTCTACTACGACACGGCCATCTCCACCAACGGCTTCTTCATCCACGCCGCACCGTGGTCGGTGTACGCGCAGGGTCATTACGACGTGTCACATGGCTGCGTGAACCTCAGCACCGACCGCGCGATCAACTTCTACAACTTCAGCCTTCCGGGTGACGTCGTCATCGTCGAGCACACGATCAACCCCGCCGATTACAGCAACGGCGAGGAGGATTGGCAGCTGCCGTTCACGCAGTTCGGCAACACCCCCGGCGACACGGGCGCGGTGTTCACTGGCACGCAGGCGGCACCGGTGGGAGCGCAGGCGGCCTAGCTCCGCGGCGTACGCTGTGCAGCGCATGGACGAGCTGCACGAGTCGGCAAGGCTGGCCGACATCATCACGCAGCGGTGGGATGCTGTTGTGGTCGGAGCCGGCCACAACGGCCTTACCTGCGCGGCGTACCTGGCCGGTGCCGGTCTCCGCGTCGTCGTGCTGGAGGCCAGGTCGAGGGCCGGCGGGGCCTGCACCCTGGAGCATCCCTTCAGCGATCAACGCTTCGTGATGAGCCCCTGCGCGTACCTGGTCGGCCTGCTGCACCCTCGGGTCGTCGACGAGCTGCAGCTCCGCTCCCACGGGTACGCGGTGCACACCGTCGACCCGCATCTCTGGTGCCCATTCGATGACGGCACCTCGTTGACGCTGTGGGATTCGAGCGAGCGCAACCGGCGCAGCGTCACCGCCATCGCCCCGGGCGACGTCGAGGGATACCTGCGCTACGAGCAGCTCTTCGCCCGCATCCGCTCAGCGTTGCGCTCAGGCGAGCGCGACACGTGGCTGGGTGTGGCGCCGTCGCGCAGCGAGATCGAAGCATTGCTCGGCAACGATGCAGAGCTGATCGAGGTGCTGTTCGACGAGCCGATCGCCTCGGTGGTCGAGCGCCATGTCAGCGACGAGCGCATGCGCACCGCGCTGCACGGCCAGGGGTTGATCGGCACCTGGGCCGGACCGCGTGACCCGGGCACCGCCGCGGTGCATGCAATGCACAGCATGGGAACGCTCGAAGGCAGGCCTGGCGCCTGGGGTTTCGTGCAGGGCGGCATGGGCATGGTGTCAGTCGCGCTGCTGCGCGCCGCCCGTGCTGCCGGTGCCGTCATCGTGCTTGATGCACCGGTGGCGCGCATCGACGGCGACGGCGTCACCCTGGAGTCCGGTCAGCGTGTCACCGCCGCCAGCGTGGTGAGCAACGCCGACCCGGCCACGACGCTTTCGCTGTGCGACAGCTCGGCGCCGGCCGGCTTCGCCGCGCGCGTCGCCGCCTGGCGCATGGAGGGGCCGGTGCTCAAGATCAACTGCGCACTGCGCCGCCTTCCTCATTTCGCAGCCGCCCACGGTGACACCGATCCGCACCGAGCGATGGTGACCATCGCCACCAGCATTGACGCGACCCAGGACGCGTATGCCACGAGTCGGCGAGGCCAGCCGGCGGTGCGCTGGGCTGAGTTGTACTTCCACACCGCCTACGACGCGTCGGTAGCACCGCAGGGCAGCCACACCATGAGCGTGTTCGCCCAGTACGCGCCCTACACTCTGGCAAACGGCAGCTGGGAGCAGCGGCGTGACGCGGTCGCCGACGCCGCGCTGCGAGAGATCGCCCGCTTCGCACCCGACGTCGTCGACTGCATCGTGGAGCGGCAGGTGCTGGCCCCACCGGACATCGAACGCAATGTCGGGCTCCGTGGAGGCCACATCTTTCAAGGCGAGTGCCTGCCGGAGCAGATGTGGCAACAGCGGTTTGCGCCGCGCACTCCTATCGACGGCCTGTACCTCTGCGGCGCGTGCACCCATCCCGGGGGCAGTGTCATCGCCGCCAACGGCCGCAACGCCGCGATGGCTGTGCTGGAGGACACCGACGTGCAGCTTCGTGGCAGACACGAAGAAGGGCGCCGGTCTCCCGGCGCCCTTCCCGTCAGGTCCTGACGACGCTCCTCAGAACTTCGACAGTTCCTCGATGAATTCGGATCCGATGGACCCCAATCCGGTCATGGAGTCGAAGCCCGGTGCCGTGGTCAGCGCGACATCCCGCAGGATGCAGCTGCCTGTGAGGTCACAGTACTTCTCGAGCCCCTCGTAGGTGATCTGGCGCAGGCTGATGTTGTAGCCGGCGCTGTTGTTCATCGTGTTGGCGTAGTCGACCCGGATCGTCGCAGTTGACAGCGGGTTCGCCTGCGACACGATGTCGTTGAACGCCTTGGGGTACTCGGCATAGGCCTTATACAGCGTGGGGTTCAGGAAGCCGAGCGGGACGCCTGCCGCCGCGTCGGTGTCGGCGATGACACCCGCGAGCAGAGGCGAGGCGAGGCTCGTGCCACCTTCCTTGAACTGGTCGTAGTACACGCCATTGTTGAAGGTCTGGGTCAGCCCGATCAGCATGCCCGTTTGCGCGTCGGCGTCCATCGAGATGTCCGGCTCGACGCGGTTAAGGATGCCTGTTACCAGCGCGTTGCGCGCCGCCAGCGGGAAGGGCACGACGGAGGACTGGTAGTAGGGCTCTGGGTACTGGTAGCTGGTGCCACCGCCGCCACCGGCCTGGAAGGCAAGCGCGCCCTCAGGAGTTGTGGCGCTGCCGCAGTTCGTGGTGGACACGGGGCCGCACAGCAGCTGCTTGGCCGTCGACCAGCCGTATTCCGCGGCGCGCTGCTTGTCGTTGTTGATCTCGAGCGAGGTGCCGCCGACCGCGGTGATGTACGGGCTCGACGCCGGGTAGTCCGGCGCGGTGAGACCCGAGATGGCGAAGTTGTCGCCGAAGTCGCCGCTGGAGAAGAGCACACTCACCCCGGTTCCGTCCGCGAGCAGGAAGGTGTTGTCGAACGCGGTGCGGGTCGCTGCATCGGTGAAGAGGTCACCGAGCGTGTCGCCCCACGAATCGCTCACCACCGAGGCACCGCTGGTGATCGCCGTGGTCAGCGCCGTCAGGAGGCTGCTGTCGAGGCAGTCCTGGGCGCCGACGAACTCGATGGTGGCCCCAGGCGCCATGGCGTGCGAGGACTCGACGTCCAGCGCTTGCTCGGCGAACCAGCCGCTGCCTGCGCACAGCGAGACATCGTCAGGCGAGGCCGGCGGCATGTCGATGAACTGTGAGCTCAGCAGCGGGTGCGATGGGTCATTCAACGAGAAGTACTTCTGGGCGTCGGCGAGGATGGTCGGCGAGTCGTACGCGTCGACGATCGCCAGGGTCACACCGCTGCCGTTGTTGCTGGAGACGTGGATGTTGTAAGCGCCACGCAGCTGGCCCGGCTTGTACCCGCAGATGTCGTACGGCAGGGGGCTGGTGAACGGCGCGTACAGCGAAGGGCTGTCCGTCGTGTCGATCTTCTGGCCCCAGTACGACGAGCACGGCTTGGGATTGCGGAAGCCGGTGGGAGGCGGCGGCTCCTGGCCGGGGGTCGCGCTCGGTGCGGTCACCGGGGAGCCCATCTCGGTCAGCGCCGGGGCGGCAACCTCCTGGTTGACGCCCGACACGCCGGCGACGATGCCGCTCAGCGACGCCGGGATCGACAGCGCGGAGTCGGCCAGCCGCAGCGACTGCCCGGAGACCTTGTACGTCCCCAGGGTTGTGCCGAAGGCTGCCTCGACCTGCTGCGCTGTGCCCTTTGCCGAGACGAAGAGCCGGTCGGACGGAGTGCCGGTGACGCTGAAGCCCTCAGATCGGAGCCAGCTGGTGGCCGCACTCACGCTCGCCGCGGAGGGAGCGTATGCAGCTGTCCACTGAGCGTCGCTCAGATAGTGGTGATACGACGCCGAGCTGGGATCCGACACCGCACGTGCCTCCGCCGCGGCGCCGGCCGCGTCGCGCAGGTTGAGCACGAGGTCGAAGCTCACCGAGCTCGCCGACGACACCGAGCCCTGGCGCTGGCCGCGCTCGGCGCTGGGCGCCAGCGATCCCGCCAGTTGCGAACGGGCTGACGCTGCCGACGCCGGCAGCGAGCCGGCGGCGACCACGGTGGACACGGCTAGTGCCGCCCCGCCGAGCGCTGCCCACGATCGAACCCTGGTCATACCTTTCCTCCTGCATTGCGGCGCGTGAAGACGCCGCGAAACTCCATCGCCAATCGCCTCATGGCACAGACACCCCCAATCGAGGCCAACCCGAAAGCGCGCGAAGTATGCGCGGTTTGCCCCGAACGGCGCAACTGAGCCGTCGGGTGCGATCAGGAGGTGCGGCGGCCGGGGCGCAGCGCCGACCGGATCAGCGCGCGCTCCTCTGCGTCGGCCACCCGCAGGAGTGCCAGGGCCGCGAAGTATATGGCTGCTGCGCCGGCGACCACGCCGAACAGGGCGAGGCGGCCCTGGGGCTGCACGAAGTAGAGGAATACGCCCATCACCGCCCCGGCGGCGACCGCCTTCCAGGCAGCGTGCACGACGCGCAGGGTGCCGAGCTGGGCGCGCAGCACGAACCAACCCACGATCACCAGCGCCGCCTCGGTCACCACCACAGCCCAGCTGGCGCCGATGTAGCCGTACCTCGGAATCACCACCAGGTTCACGCCGACATTGACCACAAGTCCCACCAGCGCTACGAGCGCGAACACGTTCTGCTTGTCGATGGCGTTGAGCGTCGCCGCGAAGGTGTTGTCAGCGAACATGAAGACGATCGCCAGCGCCAGGATGCGCAGCGCCGGCTCGGATGTGGGGAACAGCTGGAGCAGCGAGTTGAATTGCGGCGCGAGCATGAACACGCCGACTGTGATGGGCCAGCCGAGCAGCACGAGCGCCTTGAAGAACTTCTCAGACAGCGGCAGCACCCTGTCGGGAGCACGCCGGTGATAGACGGACAGCAGCGGGAACACCACGCCGCGAAGCGAGAACGGGATGAACAGCAGCGCCTCGAACGGCTTGTAGGCGAAGGTGTACGCGCCGACCTCGCTGTAGGGCCGGAAGCGCTGCAGGATGGGCACGTCGATCTTGAAATACACGGTGGTGATCACGAAGGTGATCCCCAGCGGCACGGCTGCGCGGACCCAGGGCCGCAGCAGCGGCATCTCGATGCGGAAACGTGGTTGCAGGACGCCCTTGCGCCACAGGACTATCGAGAAGTAGGCACAGGCGAAGAAGTAGCTAGCGGTGTACGTCCAGAGGAAGTACGCCGCTCCCATGTGCAGCTTGGCGCCGGCGATCGCCATGCCCAGCACGATGAGAGTCTCGGGAACGATCTCGATGATCTCGAAGCCAAGCTGCTGCATGGCGTACAGCGAGTTGCGCAGCAGCAGCTGGTAACCGGACAGCAGCGACAGGGCGAACGCCGGCAGCAGCAACGGCTGGATGCCGGCGACCCACAGCAGCGCGAACAGCGGCGGGATGCTGAGCACGCTCAGCATCAGCTTCAGCGACGCCACGTTGTTCCAGAACCTGCCGAGCGACGCGACGTTGCGCGCTCCTTCGCGGACGTAGAGGGCTGACAGCCCGAGGTCGGTGACGGTGCCCACAAGACCGACGTAGGTCACCGCTGTCTGCATCTGGCCGAACGCCGTGTCGCCCAGCGCGTTGCCGATGGTGATGACGGCAATCAGCGCCAGGATGCGCGACACCACCCGGGTCAACAGCAGCATCCCCGTGTTGCGCAGCGCCCGCATGCCCATGCCGGCCGGGCGTTGCTGCGCCGCAGCCGTCGCGGAATCGTCGACCACTGTCATCGTCGGCACGTTGTAACGCGGGACGGCTCCGAGCGGTGACGTTCAGCGGCCTCGATACACTCGCCGCCATGCCCGACATGCTCACCGACGCAGGCGCGGCGAGGGCTGACGACGACCTTCCCCGCGGCGGTGCGCTGCTGGCGCAGACGCTGGCCGGGCACGGGGTCCGGACTCTC
>JAFAJR010000167.1 GCA_019236085.1 Candidatus Dormiibacterota bacterium | reverse complement strand
CGCCCCTCCGGATGGCAGACCCCGGCGCAGATCTTCGCCTCATTGCTGGCTACGGTGCAGTCAGTGGCGCCGGCGACACCTGTGGTCATCAACGAAACCGGCAGTGTTGAAGCGGGAGGCAGCAAGTCGAGCTGGATCAGCGAGCTGTTCCAGTACGTGCGCGGGTCGCAGATGATCGGGGTCGTGTACTCGAATTTCGGCAGCAACTGGCCGCTCACGTCGTCGTCGGCAGCGCTTGCCGCGGCGGCTGCCGCACTGGCCGCGTACTAGCAGCGTCTGCTCAGGTTGCGAGGCGGCGCCGGCCCTGGGCTCGGGCCACGAAGGGAAGCGCCACGCAGGTCGTGCCGTAGGCCAGGGCCATGATCATCAGGAACACGAAGTTCACGGGCGTCATCGTCAGCATCCGGTAGACGCACAGTCCCGTCCATGCGGCGATGGTCACGCCGCCCCAGGTCGCCATCGACACCCAGATGCGCCGCGTGGGGCGCCGCCCTGTCGCGCCGGTGGTGTGCCACCCGAGGCGGCGCTTGCGCAGGATGTCGATGATGGCGAACCAATGCGACCAGCCGTACAGGCTCTTGGCCATCATGGCTGAAGGGCCGTAACGGGCGCGGTTCCACATGGGAAAGATGACCAGCGTGTACGCGGCGCTGGGCGCGATCCACAGGTAGTTGCGCAGCTGGATCTGCTCGGGCAGAAATGCGAGCAGGACAATGGGGATGAGCGGCACCAGGAAGGTCGCGATGGCGGTGTGGATGTAGTAGCAGAAGCCCGAGAGGTAGCAGAGCCGCGTCGAGAACGGCATCTTTGCTCGCCAGAACTTGGCTGATGCGAGCAGGCTCATGGAGCCGGCGCACCAGCGGTACTGCTGCGTGAAGAACGCGTCCGGCTCCTGAGGACACACGCCTGTTGCCAGCGGCACCGGGATGTAGTGCAAGCGCCAGCCGGCGCAGCGAAGGTCGAAACCTGTGTGCACATCCTCCGAGTGCTCGATCTGCGTGGTGCCGCCGATGGAGTCCAACGCTGTCCTGCGGTACACACCGCAGGAGCCGACGCAGATGGCGCCGTCGAGAAGGTCACGCGACACTTGGACGACGCGGTAGAACAGCTCCTGGACAGCACCCGCGCCGCGCTCCATCAGCGTCTGCGCCGCGCTCTGCCGGAAGTACTGCGGGGTCTGCAGGATTCCCAGCGACGGATCGTGATGCATGTACGGCAGCGTCTGCAGCAGGAAGTCGTCACGCGGTGTGAAGTCCGCGTCGAGGATGACGATGTACTCGCCCTCGGAATTGCGGTACGCATTGCGAAGGTTGCCTGCCTTCTTGAGCCGCCCTCGATCGGGCCGCACGATGTAGGTGAAGCCGAGCGAGCGTGCCAGCTCCGCGGCTTCGGCGTCGTCGCCGTCGTCGAGGACGTACACCGTCACGCTCCCCGGATAACGGCGGCGCATCCGCGCCACGTGCTTCCAAGTGTTGCTCAGCAGCTCCAGGTCCTCGCCGCACACCGGCAGCCAGACGTCCACAGTTGGATACGACGCCGGAGTCCACGCGGCGACCAGTGTCCGATGCGTGGTGATGTCGAAGTTGTGGCTCGTGAGGTTGACGCGCAGCGAGATGAGGTAGTAGCCCAGCGTGAACACCAGGAAGGGGACAAGGAACCACAGCCAGCCACGCAGGTGGATGAGGTGGACCTGGCTGACCGACAAACATGTGAGGCTGAGCACCGACGCGATCAGCAGCACCCCCAGCTGACGGTCCACGTAGACGCGCGTCTCGGCGTCGGCCGGTGGCGACGGCAGCACATGGCGGCGCTTGTGCAGCACCACCGGCCGGCGTGGGTGGAAGGCGGTGCGCAGCGCCGGCTCGAGC
This sequence comes from Candidatus Dormiibacterota bacterium, assembly GCA_019236085.1. Taxonomy (GTDB): domain Bacteria; phylum Chloroflexota; class Dormibacteria; order Aeolococcales; family Aeolococcaceae; genus JAFAJR01. Next base: position 10,134 of record JAFAJR010000167.1, on the reverse strand, counting down.
GTGGTCTGCGTGCTCACGACGTGGTCTCCTTCACACGCCACACGACGAATGTGTCGCGCCCGTAGATGGTGTTGACCGTGAAGTCACCCACCCACGCATATCGCTGCGAGTCGTGGATCGCCGCGGCCACCGCGTGATCGATGGTTTTCTGCTGGCCGTAGTCCAGTGCTATCACCGAGAAGAACCCGTGCTCCACGGCCGCTGCGTAAGCCTGGGGGCCTGTGAGCGCAGCCGGCGAACCCGGCGGTGTGTACTTGAAATAGAAGGTGTCCACCCACAGCGGCAGCGGAGCGACGTCCTCCAGGTAGTAGCGCTGCACCTCGGCGTCGTCCATGAGGATGGGTGTGTTGACCCGTGACACCAGGGGACGCAAGGCAGCGGTGACCGGCGCGGCATCCGGCCAGCCGTCGTAGAGATGCCACGCCTGCGCAGTTCCCACCAGCGCCATGGGAATCAGTGCGGCAGCGATGATGGGGTAGCGCCATGCGCTGCGCCATCTGACTCCGGCCAGCTTGTACATCAGCCACGAGGCGCCGACAGCACCGAACCAGGCACCGAAGGTCACGTGCTTGGACAGCGACGTCGCCGTGTCGATGCGCGCCTGGTTGGCGGGAGCGAGCAGAACCGCCGCGGCCAGCACGGCGAGGAGTCCCACGGTCGGCCAGCCCGCCTTGCGCCGCAACGCGAATCCCGTCGCGCCGACCGTCGCCACCACCGCGAGGCTCGCGATGGCGCCGACCCAGCCCCAGGACTGCTCGAGCACGATAAACGGCGAGACGGAGGATGCCGCGCGGCTGACGGTGGTGGACAGGATGCCGGTCATGAATTCGGAGGAGGCGAGCCCGATCAGCAGCGCCAACCCCAGCACCAGGGTGGCCAGCAGCATTGCCGTGCTGCGCAGCGCGGCTCGCACCCCGTTGTGCTCCAGGACCACGGAGAAAGCCATCGCCAGGACGACGGGGTCGTACAGCGCAGACGCGTACTTCGTCGCGTTGGCGATGAGCAGCACGGGCACGGCGATGAAGATGGCGCTGCTCCGCCGGGCGCCAGATGCGAACCGAACCACGAGCCATGCGGCCAGTGCGACCAGCATCAGCGCCATGGCGTCGAAGGTGGCGAAGGCTCCGAGGAACTGTGTGCCCTGCGTCGTCACGAAGATTCCGGCGGCGAACCAGCCGGCCGGCCGGCCCCACAGCCGGCTCGCAGTTGCGTAACAGAGCACCGTCGCGATCAACATGAAAGCGAGGCTCATGTAGCGGGCGCCATCCAGACCGGCGAAGGAGTCGACGAAAGCAGCGAGCACCGGATAGATCGCCGGTGCGCCGGAGAAGTACGTGGCGAAATGCATGCCGCCGCTACGCGGCCCCATCTGCAGGATGTAATGCCCGGCGGAGAGGTAGGTGGCCTCGTCGACAAAAGCCGTGTTCGCGTGCACCAGGCGGTAGGACAACCAGCCCTGCACGGCGAGGATCGCAAGCAGTGGAGCCAGCGCTGCGCAGCGCACGATCGCAGCTCCCATCGTCCTGAAGGTGGGCCGCGCCAGCCTCGAGACGTGCCAGAGAAACCGCATGCCCTCGATCGGTCCCGCCTTTGACCGGCCCGATTCGCGCTCCGCCATGGCGAAGGGAAGCTCGGCGACCTGGGCGGCGGGGTTGCGGCCGAGCAGTTCCATCAGGATCTTGAAGCCGCGGGGGTGCAGCCGCTTGTCGACGATGCTGTCGCGCCGGGTCGCGAAGAAGCCGGACATCGGGTCATGCACCCCACGCGTTCCCCGGACGAGAAGATGCGCGAACCCGGTGCAGGCAGCGGATGCCAGTCGCCGGCGGCGTGACGACAGACCGGTTGCGGCCGCTCCTGGCACATACCTGCTGGCCACCGCTATGTCGCAGTAGCCGGTGCCCACCAGTGTCGCCAGCTCCGGCACCAGCTCGGGTGGGTGCTGCAGATCGCCGTCGAGGACCACAACGCTGCGGCCCCGGGCGACTCTTGCCCCCGCCACCACGGCGCCGGAGAGGCCGCCTCGGCGTCGCCGCCGCGGCCGGTGCAGCAGGCGGATGCGCCGCTCGTGGGCATGCAGGCTCTCGATGACGGCGGGAGTCTCGTCGTCGCTGTCGTCGACGAACAGCAGCTCCCACGACATGCGCAGCGGCCGCAAGGCGGCGTCGAGGCGCTGTGCCATCGTGGTGACATTGCCGGCCTCGTTGCGCGACGGGACGAGCACGGTCACGTCGACGGCTGCATCAGCGTCGTCCCCCAGAAGCGTGAGCTGAGGAGACGCACGGCCGATGCGCCGAAACGGAAGCAGGAAATGAAGGATTCGGGGCAATGCGTGTGTTCGTGTAAGCGAGCAGGCGCGCTATGACACAGAACGGTGAACGAATCCCCCCTCCATCACCGTCGCACCGGGGGAAGGTCCGCCCACTCTACACGAAGCGCACCAAACGCCGTCAAGTCGAACCCAGCGGTGCCACAACATGTGCGACGACGCCGAGCGCCCGCGTTGAGATTCTCAGCGAGCCACGGTTTCGCGTTTATCGCTCATCGAGCAGGTTGGCGCAACGCAGTGCAAGCCAGACAGCGTGGCTGCGGTCACGGTCGTCCAGGTCGATGCCCAGCTCCTTCAAACGCGACAGCCTGTACACAATGGTGTGGCGGTGCACACCGAGCGCGACGGCGGCCTCGGCGACGTTGCGCCGGGAGGTCACCGCATCCAGCGTCGCTATGAGCTCGTCGCGGCGGGGCTGTCGTTGCACCAGCACTGCACCGAGCGTGCGCTCGACGTAGCGCCGCAGCATTTGCGGGTCGGTGCTCAAGGTGGCGAACGGGCCGAGATCGTCGTGGTTGTGCACTGACCTCTCCGGGTCGAGCCGCACGCCGACATCCAGCGCGGATCGAGCGTCACGCGCGGCGGCGGCGACGTCGCGCAGAGAAGCGGCGACTGGTCCGACACCGAAGATGGCTCCCGGCACTCGCTCGCAGAGCGCTGCCACATCCACCGACGGTGCCACAAGCAGCGTCCAGACGCCCGGCGTGTCGCTGGTCGCCAGCGCACCCGCGTCGCGCCACACCGTGTCGAGTCGGTGCTCGGACTCCGAGTCATGCGTGGCTGCCGCCACAACCCGGTAGGGAGGCGTCAGCTCCAGACCCACCGCGGCGGCGATGCGTCGCAGCTCGTCGCCTGCGTCGCCGGCCAGGAGGCGCTGCAGGGTGCGATCGCGCTCCCGGTCCCGCTGCCGCATCAAGCGCTCGCGGGTCGCCAGGTATGCGCTGCCCACGGCGGCGCTGATTTCGTCGAGATATTCCAAAACTCGCGCTGTGACGGCAACGACCGTGGCCGGTGGCACCTGGTCCAGCAGCGCAGGCTGGCCGACCACCTCCTGGAACACAACGCGGGCGGCCACCCGGTATGCGCCGAACACGACCTCGAGCGGCACACCCAGCTCTGCCTGCTGCGCCCCCATCGAGCCCAACCGGTCGAGATCCCCCGGACGCAGGCCGCGCCCGTCGTTGAGCAGCCGGATGAGGGTGCGGAAAGCGTCACGGCAGGCTGCGGTGACGGTCCGCAGATAGTGATGGCTGCGGAACTGCGGGTCGCCCAAGGCGACGCCGGCGGCGATGTAGCGCGTCATCCTGCGGGCGATCTGGTCCGACTCCGAGAGCAGGCGCAGCGCGACCTCAGGCGGCAGGGTGGCCGCGGGGGACAAGCTGAGGTCGGCGCTCTTGGGTAAAGTGGCCAACTTGTCTCTCCTGTCCAAAAGAAAGGTGCTTGAACGCTACCATGTTGCCGATGTCTTGGCTGTGGTGTCGAAGCTAACCTGACAGCGATGCTGTACGACGACCTCTTCATCCGCCTCGAGCGCGCCCGCTGGCAACTCTCTGAGGACATCCCCTTCGACGACATCGACCCTGCCCTGGTGAGCGAGCAGTGGCGCCACGATCTGCGTCACATCTGCCTCACCGAGCTGTCGGCGCTCTACGCCACGGAGATGTTCATCCGCGATTTCTACGCGGACATCGACTTCTGCAGCTTCATCTCCATCTGGTTCTACGAGGAGATGAAGCACCATCTCGTGCTGCGCAAGTACCTGGAGCGGCTCGGCGAGACCTTCGAAGAATCCGAGCTGCCGGCGCTGCGGCTCACCTTTGCTCCCGGGCCTGCGATCGAGACGCTCACCATGCACTTCTGCGGCGAGCAGCGTCTGGCTCACTGGTACACAGCGTTCAGCGAGCAGGGACCCGAGCCGGTGATGCGCCTGATCTTCAAAACGCTGGCCGCGGACGAGCTGCGGCATGCAGCTTGCTACGCGAAGTACTTGCGCAAGGCCGTCATCAACAAGCCCGACGTGCTGCCCAACATTCTTCGCATGGCGCTGTGGATGCTGCGCAGCACCAACGACGCGCCGAAGCATCCGACCACGGTCACGGAGCCGTCCGTGGTGGCTCAGCTGGAGGAGCCCGAGTACATCACCAGGATGCTCAACTGGTACCTGCCGGGTCGCGACCACGAGAAGCCGGTGCAGCGCCGGGTCCTGGCTCTCATGGGCGAGCTCAGCGGCACGCAGATGTTGTCGATGCGCGACCTCTTGACAACGATCAGGACTGTGGAGTCGAACGCGCCCCAGGCGGCGTAAGCAGCCCTTTCCAGCCCCAGCGCGGCATGCCCAGCCCTGCGGGCACGACAACCTCCTGCGGCCCGTAGCGCAGCACCTCTGCGACCGCCCACTCCATGTAGGCCCGCAAGGCGTTGCGGAACTCGGCGTCTTGTGGCAGCTGCGCGTCGTCGGCGGCCGCGACGAAGCACGCGACGAACCGCCGTCCGAGGTCGGTCATGTCGCCGTTCCCGGCATGCAGCTGCAGCAACGACGATTGATTCCCGCAAGCTTCGCTGTATCGCGACGGCCCGCCCATGACCTCTGCCCAGTACATCGCGAGTCGTTCCACGTGCTGCGGATGGCCAGGATGCGAGAAGGGATGGTTCAGCTCCGGGTCGGCGAGACATCGGGCGTGATGCGCCGCGGCCAGGCGCAGGAAGGCGGCGTCGCCGCCGGCAAAGTCGTAGAGGCTGGACCTCATGAGAGCGCCTTTATAATCCTTCCGATGTCGGCGGAGGCGGTGCGGGTGCGCGCGATCGTCAGTGGCCGGGTGCAGGCGGTCGGCTATCGAGCCTTTGCGCAACGTCATGCACGCAACGCTGGTGTGCGTGGCACTGTGCGCAATCTGCCGGACGGCACTGTGGAATGCATCATCGAAGGCGACGCTGACGCAGTGGAGCGCGTGCTCCAGCTGCTGCGTCAGGGACCACCCATGGCGCGAGTGGAGGATGTTGATGTGCAGCAGCAATTGCCCGGCGGCGACCTGCCGGCGATGACGGTGACCGCGTGACGCTGCGGTTTGCGGGCAGGCTCGATCGGCTGGGCACCGAGTCCGCGTTCGAGGTTCTGGCCCATGCCCGCGCGCTCGAAGCCCAGGGGCGTGACATCGTGCATTGCGAGATCGGCGAGCCGGATTTCGCGACGCCGCAGAACATCATCGACGCGGCGACCAGCGCCATGAACAACGGCGCCACGCATTACACGCCGGCGAGTGGCATCCGCGAGGTGCGTGAGGCGACAGCCACCTACGTCGCGAAGCAGACCGGCGTGCCCACGACCTGGCGCAACGTGGTGCTCACCCCGGGCAGCAAGAACATCCTCATGTTCGCGCTGATGGCGCTGGTCGAAGACGGCGACGAGGTGATCCTGCCTGACCCGGGCTATCCAATCTACCGCTCGCTGGTGAGCTTCATCGGGGGTGTCCCGGTGTCGCTGCCCATCCGCCAGTCCAACGGCTTTCGCGTCGACGCGGAGGAGCTCGCGTCACTCATCACACCGCGGACGCGGGTGCTTATCGTCAACTCCCCGCAAAACCCCACCGGCGGCATCCTCACGGCTAAGGACTGCGAGGCGATCGCTGAGCTCGCCACCCGGCACGACCTTTTTGTCATCAGTGACGAGATCTACTCGCGGCTCAACTACGAGGGTGCCCACGTCTCGCTATACGGCGTTCCCGGCATGGCGGAGCGCACGGTCCTCATGGACGGCTGCAGCAAGGCGTGGGCCATGTGCGGCTGGCGCCTGGGCTTCGGAGCCATGCCCGAGGAGCTGGCCAAACGCATGGACACACTGATGATCAACACCTCGTCGTGTGCCGCCGCTTTCACTCAGTGGGCGGCGGTGGAGGCATTCGAGTCCCCGGAGTCCGACGCCGCGGTGACCGCAATGGTCACTGAGTTCCGGGCCCGCCGCGATCTGTTGGTGGATGCGCTGAACCGCATCCCCGGCGTGGCCTGTCACAAACCCGAGGGCGCGTTCTACGTGTTCCCCGACATCAGCGCCACCGGTCACGGCGACCGGGAATTGGCGGCGGCGCTGCTGGACGAGGTGGGTGTCGCCGTCCTCGCCGGCAGCAGCTTCGGACCTCAGGGCGCAGGACACATCCGGCTGAGCTATGCGAACTCGGTGGACAACCTGCGGCGTGCGGCGGACCGGATCGGCACGTACCTCGGCGTGCCGGTGGCGAGCTAACTGATCCAGCCCCGGCCGGGCAGGGACGCTGTCGAGCGTCTGCTCGCCGGTCACGACCGGGTGCCGGTCCACACCGTGATGCCGCGCGGCGACCTCGCGCCGGCGGACATCCTCGCGGCAATCGGCGCCGAGAGCGACGGCTTCATCCTCGAGTCAGCCGCCGGCGGCGGACGCTGGTCGTTCATCGGGGGCGCGCCGCTGCGTGTCCTCAACACCGCCGCGGAGCCGGATCCCCTGTCGGTGGTGCAGCGCGACGTCGCGGATCTTACCGTGGCTCGCATCGACGGCCTCGAATCGCCGCTGGTCGGCGGCGCGGTGGGCATGCTCACCTACGAGGCGGCGCGGGCCTACGAGCGCATTCCGCGAGCGCCTCACGATCCGTTCGGTGTGCCGGACGCATGGTTCGGCGTGCACGAAACGCTCGTGGCAGTTGACGTGGCAGACCCCGCAATGCATCTCATCGCGCTCGCCGGTGGCGACGGCGGCTTCGACGACGCGGTGCGGCGTTTGGAATCGCTGCACGAACGGTTGCGCGCCGCCCATCCCATGACGCTCCACGCCGAGGCTTCGACTGCCCGCGAGGTCGACACCGGGCAGCTCGCGACGAACATGTCGCGCCGCGGCTTCATGGAGGCGGTGCAGCGCACCCGCGAGCACATCGCTGCGGGTGACATCTTCCAGCTGCAGCTGTCGCGGCGCTTCACGGTGCCGCTGCAGGCGCATCCGCTGGCCGTGTACCGCCGGCTTCGCACCGTCAACCCCAGTCCGTACATGGTGTATCTGGCAACGCCGCACGGCACGCTGGTGGGTGCCTCGCCGGAGATGCTGGTTCGTGTCAATGGTGACCACATCTCGTATCACCCCATCGCCGGAACCCGGCGGCGCGGCCGTGACGAGGCGGACGACGCCAGGATGGAGCGGGAGCTGCGCTCGAGCGACAAGGAGCAGGCCGAACACCTCATGCTCGTGGACCTCGGCCGCAACGACGTGGGCAGGGTGAGCGCGACGGGTACCGTGAAGGTCACCGAGCTCATGGGAGTGGAGCGCTACTCGCACGTCATGCACCTGGTGAGCAGCATCGAAGGCCGGCTTGACAGCGACCGCACTTCGCTGGACGCCCTGCGCGCCTGTTTCCCTGCAGGCACCGTCACCGGCGCGCCGAAGATGAGGGCGATGGAGATCATCGCCACCCTGGAGCCCGAAGTCCGCGGTCCCTATGCGGGCGCTGTCGGCTACGTGGGGTTCGGCGGCGACCTCGACACAGCGATCACGCTGCGCACGCTGTTCATCCGCGACGGTGTCGGATACGCTCAGGCGGCCGCGGGTGTGGTGATGGACTCCACGCCGGAGCACGAGGCCCTCGAGGTGGACAACAAGGTGGCGGTGCTTCTGCAGGCGGCGATGGAGGCTGCCTGATGAACCAGGTGCTGGTGATCGACAACTACGACTCGTTCACCTACAACCTGGTGCAGTACCTGCGCGAGCTGGGCGCGTTGGTGGAGGTGGTCCGCAACGATGCGGTCAGCGTTGAGCAGGTGGCGGCGAGCCGGCCGGCGGCAGTTGTCCTGTCACCGGGGCCGGGGACGCCCCGGCAGGCCGGCATATGCATCGACCTGGTGCGCCGGCTCGGGTCAGACCTGCCGATGCTTGGTGTGTGCCTCGGCCACCAGGCGATCGGCGAGGCCTACGGCGCCCGGGTCGTCAGCGCTCCGGAGGTGGTGCACGGAAAGGTGGGCGCAGTCCGGCACTCCGGCGCCGGCGTCATGGAGAGGCTGGACAATCCGATCATGGCCACTCGCTATCACTCGCTGGTGATCGACCGGGCATCTCTGCCGCCCGTCCTGGAGCTCACCGCTTGGAGTGACGACGGACTGGTGATGGCGGTGCGGCATCGACGGCACCCGGTCGAGGGCGTGCAGTTCCACCCGGAGTCCATCGGGACCCCGTCAGGCATGGCCCTGCTCGGCAACTTTCTGCGCCTGGCTCGCAGCGCCGGAGCCCCCGTGGCATGAACGAGCTTGGCGCGCTCCAACCGATCGTGGCGCGCAAGGCGATGGAGGTCGAGACGCTGCGCTGCGGTGCCGCGGCCCTGTGGGCTGCCGCGCAGTCGCTGCCACCGGCGCGACCGCTGGATCTGCTGCGCGGCGGCACGGTCATCGCTGAGATGAAGCGCCGGTCGCCGAGTGGCGGCGAACTCCGCCAGACGATCTATGGCGAATCGCTGGCGAAGGTATTCGCGGAGGCCGGCGCCGCGGCCCTGTCCGTGCTCACTGACGGGCCCGCCTTCGGCGGCTCGCTTGACGACCTGGCCTCAGCCCGGCGGGGAACGAACCTCCCGTTGTTGCGCAAGGACTTCGTCGTCGATCCCGTGCAGGTGGCCGAGGCCCGGGTCGGAGGCGCCGATTGGGTCTTGCTCATCGCCGCCGCCCTCGACGACAGCGCGCTGGAAACCTGTCTTGAGGCGGTTGAGCGTTCTCACGCTGCGGCCATCGTCGAGGTGCACGACGAGTCCGAGCTGGAGCGCGTGATGGCTGCAGGTGTCGCCTGCGTCGGCATCAACAATCGCGACCTGCGAACGCTGCGCACCGATCTGGAAACCTTCAGTCGTCTCCGCCGGCGCATCACCGATACCACGATCGTGATTGCCGAATCCGGCGCGCGCAGCCCGGACGACGTGGCGCGGCTTGCCGCAGAGGGTGCGGATGCCGTGCTCGTCGGCGAGGCCCTCATGCGCGCCGATTCGCCGAGCGGCCTGCTGCAATCCATGGTGAGCGCCGCCCGCCGGGCACCGCGATGATCGTGAAGGTGTGCGGGGTGCGCAGCGCTGCAATCGCGGAGGTTGCCGTGCAGTCCGGCGCCGACTGGATCGGGCTCGTGCTCGAACCCCGCAGCGTGCGCTTTGCCGACGATGACGCAGCCTGTGCTGTGGTCAATGCCGTCCACGGCCGTGCCGGCGTCGTCGGCGTGTTCGTCAGCCCCACCCCGGAACAGACGAACAGCGCGGTGGACCGTTACCACCTGGCTGCGGTGCAGGTGCACGGCGAATGCGATCCAGGCTTCGCCGAGGCCTCCTCGGTTCCAGTCATTCGTGGCCTCAACATCCGCGGTGTGGCCGATGTGCTGGCCGACGCCTGGTGGCCTGACTGTCTGCTCCTCCTTGACTCGGCGCCGGACCCGGACGGCTTGCCGGGCGGAACGGGGAAGCGTCTTGACCCCGGCCTCGCCGCGCAGATCGCGGCGCACCGGCAGATCATCCTCGCCGGAGGCCTGGGGCCGAACGATGTCGCAGACGTGATCGCCAGAGTGCATCCGCACGGCGTCGACGCCTCCAGCGCGCTTGAAGTGGCGCCGGGCGAGAAGGATTCCGCGCTCGTTGCAGCGTTCGTGCAGGCCGCGAGGGCGGCTGCGTGACGGCGGCGCCAGTGCGCGGGCGCTTCGGGGAGTACGGCGGCGCCTACGTTCCCGAGACGCTGGTGCCCGCCCTGCAGGAGCTGGACACAGCGATGGACGAAGCGTTCGTCGACCCGGTGTTCACCCTGGAGCTCGATCGGTGGCTGCGTGATTTCGCCGG
>JAFAJR010000058.1 GCA_019236085.1 Candidatus Dormiibacterota bacterium | reverse complement strand
CGGACGTCTTCGTATCGCCGGTGTTCTACGTGCTGCTCGGCAGCCTGTACATCGCGCTGGCGGCCTGCGTGCTGCGCCGCGGCAAGGCGCTGGTCGTCCGCACCTTCAGGCGCTATCCGAGGACGCCGCAGTACTGGGGGGAATTGGGCTCGTGGACCTTTCACACTGCGTTCTTCCTGCTGCTGGTGGCGGTGGTATGGGGCAAGGCGACAGGGTTCACCGGGCTCGTGGCGGTCACCCAGGGGCAGAGCTTCACCGAGTCGCGCGCAGGCTATGACCAGCTGCAGGAAGGGCTGCTCTTCAACGGGCAGCACACGGGTTTCACCATGCTGCTCAACAGTTTTAACGCCTCGTTCGCCAGCAACGGAGAAGCGAGCGACTACGTGAGCGATGTCAGCGTGTACGACAAGGGCACGTTGCAGATGCGCAAGGACGTGCGGGTCAACGACTTCCTCAGCTACGACGGCATCAATGTCTACCAGCAGGACTACGGTTGGGCGCCGCACCTGGTTGTGCGCAACCCGTCGGGCGCCGTGGTGTTCGACGCACCGATCCAGCTCTTCGGCACCGACAAGTCGCAGCAAACCGGCGTGCTGAAGGTGCCTGATTTCGACTACCGCATCCCCGGCGCCGCGCAGACGTTGTAGATCGGTGCACGCCTGGCGCTGTTCCCGGACGCGCGGGTGATCCCTGACGTCGGCAGCAACGGGGTCATCGATCCGACGCAGACGCAGTACGGGCCGGGCAGCGAACTGCCACGCAATCCCGTGCTCGAGATGCAGCTGTTCGTCGGTGACCTGGGGCTGAATGGCGGCCAGCCGCAGAATGTCAACGCGCTCGATACCGACGCCATGCAGCCGTACTTCTCCGACGCGCATGTGCTGCCGCTGGCGCTGGGCCAGACACTGACGCTGGATCTGCCCGGTGCAAGTGGCAAGCAGGTGCCGTTCAGCATCGCCTTCACGTCGCTGCCGCGCTACTCGCTGTTTCAGGTGAGCAAGGACAGCGGCGTGCTGCTGGTGTACACGACCTTCGTTCTGGTGATGGTGGGCCTGCTCACCAAGCTGTACCTGCGGCCGCTGCTCGAGCGCCGCCAGCGGCGCACGCGCCGCTCGCCCGTCCGTCTCGACCCTCGCTGGAGCGCGGAAGCCAGCGGCGAGCCGCAGGAGGAAAGAACGCCGGCCGGGGTGTAGCGCCCTCAGGCCTGCGACGCGTCGGGCTGCACCGGCCCGGCTTCCGCTGTCGACTGGACTGAGGGGGGTTCATATGTGATGCGCTTCAGCGCACCGCCGGCGTAATCGAGGTCGAGGCGTCCGCCCTTGGCGCACTGCAATCGGTGCAGCGCGTATGCGGGCCGGTTCTCGGCTCTGATCCAGAACGCCTGGATGGGGTCGCCGTGGCTGACGCAGATGCCACCCTCGCCGGGGAAGTCGTCGAGGAGCGCACGCAGTGGCCGCTCCACACGTTCCGCCATCGTGGCCACCGACTCGTCGCGACGCAGCAGGCCCGGCCAGGCCATGTGCAGGAACCAGAGCGGACGCCGCCAGGGCACATCGCGGGGACGCACTCCCTGCAGGTACCGCCCGAAGCGTGCCTCGACGAGGTCGTCGGTTGTGACGATGTCAGCGTTGGTGACATAGGACGCGATGATGGCCGCGGTCTGCGCGGCCCGCTCGAGCGGGCTGGTGTAGATGCGGCGCACGGCAGTCGATGCGAAGAAGCGGCCCAGAGCATGGGCTTGGTCCTCACCCTTCGAGCTGAGCTTGAAGTGGGGGAGATGCCCGTACAGCACGCCCTGCGGGTTGTGGACGTCGCAGTGGCGGACGAGGTACAGGCGGGTGTGGACCGGCTCACTCACGCACCCGATGCTACGGGCCACGGGCTGACTAGAGTCTCACCCGTGACCGAACTCCGCGCCCCCGACTTCGCCGACGTGCTGGCGGCGCGGCTGCGCATTGCACCCTACCTGGCGCCCACCCCGGCGTATCGCTACGCCGGCCTCGACCGCCTCTGCGGCGCCACGGTGTGGGTGAAGCACGAGAACCACCAACCGGTGGGCGCGTTCAAGATCCGTGGTGGCATCAACCTCGTCTCACAGCTCAGCGATGACGAGCGCCGGCGTGGCGTCGTCACCGCGTCGACCGGCAACCACGGCCAGTCGATCGCCTATGCGGCGCGGCTCTTCGGTGTGAGCGCAACGGTGTGCGCGCCACTCGCGGCGAACCCGGTGAAGGTGCAGGCGATCCGCGACCTCGGCGCCGACGTGGTGCTCGAGGGTGAGGACTTCGAAGCAGCTCGTGGTGCCGCTGAGCGCATCGCGGTAGAGCGGGGCAGCCGCTACATCCACAGTGGTGACGAGCCGCTGCTGATCGCCGGCGTTGCCACGTACACGCTCGAGCTCTTCGAAGCACACCCGGAGATCGACGTGGTGATCGTGCCGATCGGCGGCGGCAGCGGCGCGGCAGGTGCGTGCATCGTCCAGCAGACGGTCAAGCCGGATGCGTCGGTGATCGGCGTGCAATCGGCGCAGGCGCCGGCGGCATACAGGTCGTGGAAGGAACGCACCACGGTCACAGCGCCCATCGCTTCACTCGCTGAAGGCTTGCAGACCGGTGCTCCATTCGCCCTGCCGCAGCGCATCCTTCGCGAGATGCTAGCCGATTTCATCACCGTGAGCGATGACGACCTGCTGCACGCCACAGCGGCGATGATCCTGCACACCCGCAATCTTGTCGAACCTGCAGGTGCCGCGGCGCTTGCCGGTGCAATTGCGTTGCGAGAACGCCTCGAGGGCCGCACCGTCGGCATCGTGTGCAGCGGCGGCAACATCGGTCCAGCACAGCTGGCGCAGGTTGTCGACATGGTGCAGCGCGAGCACGCCGTGCCTGCCGCAGTCTGATCCTGCTGAAGAGCGCCCCCGGTAGGAATCGAACCCACGACCAACCGCTTAGAAGGCGGCCGCTCTATCCGCTGAGCTACGGGGGCTGCGACGAGTCTATGCGCGCGGCGCCGGATTGAACCGCGGCCGCCGCCTATAATCATCGAGCGCCACACCGGCGCTCAGGGTGGCCATAGCTCAGCTGGTTAGAGTGCCAGGTTGTGGCCCTGGAGGTCGAGGGTTCGAATCCCTCTGGCCACCCCATCACACGACGAGACTCGCCATGAGTTGGATCATCCAACCGTCGCCGCTACCCCCGGGAGGCGTGGTGCTCGTCGCGTACGACCCGGCGTGGCCGTCGATGTTCGAACAGCTCGCGGCCCGTATCCGCTCGGCCTTGGGCGACCGCCTCGTGCAGATCGAACATGTCGGCTCAACGTCTGTGCCGGGGTTGCGCGCTAAGGCGATCATCGACATCGCGCTCGCTGTTCCCGCCTCAGCTGACGAGGGTGCTTATGCTCCCGATCTCGAGCG
>JAFAJR010000320.1 GCA_019236085.1 Candidatus Dormiibacterota bacterium | reverse complement strand
GCTCCTGGGCGCCGGGGCCGCCGCGGGCCTGGTGCCGGCAGTGGCGCTCGGCCGCGTCTTCGGGGGTCGCTGATGGACCCGCTCGGCGCCGCGCTCGCTGTCCTCGCCCTGGGGCTCTACCCCGGCGGCCTCTTCCTCTTAACTGTGGGGCGCCTGGGGGCAGCGGTTGCCGGTTTCGAGCGGGGTCGTCCGCCGGGTGTGCCGGGGCTGCTTGCGGTGGCGGCGGCCTGCTGTGCCACCGCCTTGGCACCGCTGCCCGCCTCGCCGGCTGCCGTGCTGCCGCCCCAGGGCGGCGCGTCGCCCGACCTGGCCATCACCGCCGCCCTTGCCGCGGTGGCCGTGGCGGCCCCGTTCGGTGTGCCCTGGACCCATCGCCGCCTCGCGGTCCCACTCGGGGCGGCGGCGGCGGTGCTGGCTCTGGCGGTCGCAGCCGGATCGCTGTCGCTGGAGACGATCCGCGCCCTGCCAGGTCCAGGCATGGCAGCCGCTCGGTGGCTCGCCGCGGCCGCACTGCTGACCGCAGCGCCGCTTGCTGCCGGCGCCTTCGTCGCCGGTCCCAGGGTGGTGCGCTCGACAGTGATGGCGATGCTGGTCGTCCTCGGTGCGTCGTTGCTGGTGCCGCCGGGGCTCTCGGGCGGCCCGGCGGTGCTCGGCGCGTCGCTGATCGCGCTGACCGTGATCGTCCATGCCGCCGTCGTTCGCCAGATCCGTCCGCTCCTCGTCGAAGCCTGGCCGCCCCTGGCGGCTTTCGGCGTGGCCCTCGGTGTCGCTGCCGTGACGGTTGCTGCGATCGCGGCCCGCTGAGTTCGCGACCCTTCTGTGGGGTGGTACGATGGATGTGATCGGGACATGACGCATCACACACGGATTGAGTGGTGGAGGGGTGCGTCGTGGACGCCGCTCGTCGGATGCACGCGGGAGCCGGTACCAGCCACATGACCCGTTGCTGATGCGAATCGTCCTGGCCTCGTCGTCACCGCGCCGTCGCGAGCTGCTGGCTCGGGCCGGCATCAGGTTCAGCGTCCAGGAACCGCCTGACGAGGCACCAATCCCCCCCGGGGTGTGCGCCGATCTCGCCGTCCAGCTGATCGCCCGCCAGAAGGCGGTGGCCATCGCAGCGACGGCGCCGCCCGGGTCGTTCGTCCTGGCCGCCGACACCATCGTGGTCGGCCCTCGCGGCCCGCTGGGCAAACCGAAGACAGCGGAGCGAGCGCGCGAGATGCTGTGCGACCTCCGGGGCCGGCGCCACACGGTGCTCACGGGGGTGTGCGCCATCAACACTGCCAACGGGAGCCGCGAGGCGCTCGGCGTCAGCCGCTCGGCGGTGAAGATGCATCAGTTCTCCGACAACGACCTCGACACCTACATCGCGTCGGGTGAGCCGCTCGACCGGGCCGGGGCATACGCGATCCAGGGGGGTGGCGGTGACCTGGTCGAGGCCGTGGCGGGGAGGGTCGACACGGTGATCGGGCTGGATGTCCCGCTGGCTCTCCGCCTTCTGCGCGAGGCCGGCTACCCCGACCCACTGCCCAAGGCATCGGATGTCTCGCTGGCCCCGCCCCGTCCGCGCCGGCCGCTGACACCGATGCGCGCTCCCTCTCGCGTCTGAAGCCGCAGCGGAGCTGGCGCGGCCGCGCCTTCTGGCTGGGCGGGGTCCTGCTGCCGCTGCTGCTCGCGCCGTTGCTCACCGCATGTGGCGGCAACGGTCAGATCAGCGTGTCCGTCAGCTCGTCGGAGAGCACGCAGTTCCGCTCCGGCGGCACAGCGCAGTACACGCTGCGCGTGGTCAACAACGGACCCGGCGATGCACCCGGTGTGTCTGTGTCGGTCGACATGCCTCCGACGTTCCACTACAAGGAGACCGACTCGATCTCGTCCCAGGGCGGGAGCGGCACCGTGCAGACGCAGTCGCTCGAGGCCCGGGTCGGCTCGAACACGCCGCAGTGGGGCTACTGGGACCTGGGAGCTCCCGACCCGTCCTCGCAGCAGGCGCTGAGCGAGGTGGACATCACCTTCACCGTCCAGATGCTGGCGGTGCCCAATCCCTACACGCTGGCCCCCACGGCTGAGGGAGACAACACCGGCGGGACGGTGCAGGGCAAACCGGTGCTGGTGACGATCGTGCCCGCAGCGTCGCTCATCATGTCGGCGCACGTCACGCCGACCATGGCGAAGTCCGGCGACACGGTGACGTACGCACTCAACGTGAGCAACACCGGCACGGGGGAGGCGTCCGGCGTGTCGCTGCTGATCACGCTGCCACCGGTGGTGTCGTATGTCAGCACCACCATGCCCTTCGGCGGCAACGCATCGCAGAACAACACAATCCTGCCCAACGTGGGCGGCGTGGAGGTCTTCTACTCGGGGTTCACGCTTCCAGCCTCGAGCTCCGCGGGCCTGGGCTACCTGCAGGTCACCTTCACCGCCAAGGTGAACCAGGACCCGGTCGGCGGCTCCTATCCGCTCACTGCGCAGGTGACCGATGCGACAGGTGACATCGCCTACCTCGGCCCAACTGCCAGCCTCAGCATCAGCGGCGCGCTGTTCACACCCAGTCCCACGCTGACGCCCGGCCCGACCTGACGCGTGGTATTCTCGGTCGCCGGGCCAGCGTGGCAGGCAGCGCCGGCGCGCCTCCGCCGCCACTATTTCACGAGTTCGCAGGACCATGTACGCCATCCTTCAGCACGGCGGTCACCAGTACCGCGTCACCACGGGCGACCGCCTGCTCGTCGACCGTCTGCCCGCAGAAGTCGGTGACACCGTCAGCCTCGAGCCGGTGGTTTTCCTTGGCGACGGCGAAAGCAGCACCGGCGACACCGCGGCGCTGCGCGGCGCCAGCGTGACGGCTGTGGTGGTGGCCCACCGCAAGGGCCACAAGATCCGGGTCTTCTCTTACAAGCCGAAGAAGCGGCACCGCCGCACCCTGGGCTACCGCAGCCAGCTCACCGAACTGCGCGTCGAGGCAGTGGTCGCGCCGAAGGATGGCGACAAACCCGCC
>JAFAJR010000316.1 GCA_019236085.1 Candidatus Dormiibacterota bacterium | reverse complement strand
GCCCTGGAACCGCACAGAGCCCGAGACGATCGAGGCGGGCGGGCTGAGCAGGCGCGCGATTGCGAACAGCAGCGTCGACTTGCCGCATCCCGACTCGCCGACGATGCCGAGCGTCTCGCCGGGGAACAGGTCGAAGGTCACGCCGCGTACCGCTTTCACCTCGCCGTCGTCAGTGAAGAACGAGGTGCTCAGGTTCTTCACCTGCAGCAGCGGTTCGGGCACCTGGGTCCTCTCAGTGCTACGAAGCTTCTAACGCTTCTGCCGCGGGTCGAAGGCGTCGCGCAACCCGTCGCCGAAGAAGTTGAAGGCGAGCAGTGTAAGCGAGATGGCGATCGCCGGGAACAGCAGGATGTAGGGGTCGAAACCTGAGGCCAGGGCAGAGAATCCCTCGGACGCGATGCCGCCCCAGTCGGCCTGTGGCGGCGGCACGCCGAAGCCGAGGAACGTCAGGAAGGCCGCCGTCAGGATGGCGATCGGAATGATGAACGTGGCCTGCACGATGATCGGGCCCAGCGCGTTGGGAAAGATGTGCGCGAACAGGATCTTCGAGGTCTTGGTGCCGCTGGCCCGCGCCGCCTCTACGAACTCTCGCTCGCGAATAGAGAGCGACTGCCCTCGCACCAGTCTCGCCATGTCCATCCACACGGTCGCCGAGATGGCGATGATGATGTTCACCAGGCTCGCTCCGAGCAGCACGTAGAGCGAGATTGCGATGAGCAGCGGCGGCACGCCGTAGAAGATGTTGATGATGACGCTGATGACAGTGTCAACCCAGCCGCGCATGTAGCCCGCCACCAAGCCGACCACGACGCCGACGACGAGCACCACGAATGCTGTGGCGAGTCCCACAACCAGTGACACCTGGCTGCCCACCATCACGCGGCTGAGCAGGTCACGGCCCAAGTCGTCGCAGCCCATAAGGTGCTTCGGGCTGGGAAACGTGTAACCCTGGCAGGTGCCGATAGCGTTGGGCGGGTACGGCGTCCAGAACAGCGACACAACGGTGACGACCGCCAGGAAAGCCAGGAAGCCCATCGCGACGACGGCGAGCTTGTTGCGGCGCAAGCGGCGCAGGCCGTCGCGCCACAGGCTCACCTGCTCGCGCGCCACCGTGCCACCGGCGTACTCGGTGACGACCTCGGGCATGTAGGTGGTGGTGGCCATCAGTACCGGATCCTCGGGTCGACGACCGCGTAGAGGAGGTCGACTATCAGGTTGGCAAAACCGATGAGGACCGCGTATATGGTGAACACCCCGACCGTGAGGTTGTAGTCCTGCTGCGTGATGCTGGTGACGAACTCCTTGCCCAGCCCTGGGATGGTGAAGATGTTCTCGATGACCACGACGCCGGTGAGAATGCCCAGCACCGTCGACGGCATGATGCTCATCACGGGCACCAGTGCGTTGCGCAGTGCGTGACGCACGGTGACGCGGCGACTCTTCAAGCCCTTGGCGCGCGCGGTCCGGATGTAGTCCTGCTGGATGACCTCCAGCATGCTGGCTCGCGTGATACGTGTCACCTGACCTGAGGTGTAGAGACCGATGCTGATCGCCGGCAGCGACAGCGAGATCAGTGTTGACAGGCCGCCACCGCCGTACGTTCCCTGCCAGGGGAGCGGGTAGTAGAACGCTCCGTTGCTGACGTTGTTCAGCCAGTTGGCGAAGATCAGGATTCCGAGCGACGCGATGACGAAGCTGGGCACGCTGTAGCCGATGACGGCGAAGGTGGTCAGCGTGTAGTCCACCCAGGTGTTCTGCCGGATGGCGGCGATCACGCCGAAGGTCACGCCGAGCCCGATCGTCACCAGCAGGGCGGCCCCGCCGACCATCGCGCTGACGCTGAGCTCCTTCAGGACGATCGGTGTGATCGGCGCCCCGCGCGTCACCAGCGAGATGCCCAGGTCGCCGTGGATCGCCCCCTTCAGCCAGTTCCAGTACTGGATGACCACCGGCTGATCCAGCCCGTACTGGTGCAGCAGCAGCTGCAAGGCCTTGCCGTGCAGGCGGTCGCTTATGAACGCGTTGCCGGGAAGCGAGTGCACCACCACGAAGACACCGAAGGACACGACCATCACCGTGAAGGCGATAAGCACGACGCGCTGCGCGATGTAGATCAGCGTGCCCCGGTTCAGCATCTCAGTGGTTCACCTCACAAACGAGCAAGGGCGCCCGGCACGCGCCGGACGCCCTCCACTCACGAGTTCAGAAGTCCCTTGTCAGTGCGACAGGATCGAGATGTTGTTCCAGTAGTAGTCGAACGCGGTGTTGGAACCGGCGCCCTTCACATAGGGAGCGATGACGAAGTTGCCGACCAAGTAGTAGAGCGGGATGTAGACGACGTCCTGTTGCAGGATCTGCGACAGCTGGTTGTACAGCGGCAGGGCCTGGCTCAGAGGCTCGGCGTCAGCCATCTTGAGGGTGCTGTCGTAAGTCGGGTCGTCGAAGCCGCTGGTGTTCGAGCCGGCCGCGGTGGCCTTGTAGCCCCAGAGGTTGTCGAACCAGTCCTGCGGGTGGTTGTAATCGAACTGCCAGCCGTCGCGGGACATCACGTACTTACCGGTGAGCCGGTTGCTGATGAAGTCCGACGCGTTGCTGTCGGGGTTCAGGCTGACATGGATACCGAGGTTGGTCTGCCACTCGTTCTGCAGGTACTGCGCGACCTTGTCGTTGATGCCGCCTGTGTTGTACGAGTACTTCAGGTTGGCCGTCAGCGTCCCCTGGGGGTCGTACTGCTGCAGCAGCTGCTTGGCCATCGTCGGGTCGTACTGCGACAGCGGGTCGGCGCCGTCACCTAGGTAGCCGATGAGGCCCTTGGTGATCAGGCCGCCGGTGGCCGCGGAGCAGAGGACGTTGTAGCAGACCTGGCTGGCCAGGCCGTTCTTGTCCACCGCGAGGTCGAAGGCCTTGCGCAGTCCCTTGGCCTGGGCGGACTCGCCCAGGAACGGACCGCCTGTCGCGTTCCAGCCGACGTTGAAGCTCAGCCACGTGGTGCGGCCCTTGGGCTGGGTGAGCAGATCGCTGGAGAAGCGGCCGCCCTTGATCGACTGGATCAGCTCGTACGTCAGGTTGCCACTGTTGCCGCCGTAGCCGATGAGGTCGTAGTGACCCTGCTCGAACGCCGTGACGTCCGAGTTGATGGCCGACGGGTCGTGGATGTCGATGTCGATCTCGGTCAGGGTCGGCTTGGGGCTGCCCCACCAGTTCGACACGGCCTTGAAGACGTACCCCTGCTTCGCGTCGAAGGAGGAGAGGTAGTACGCGCCGGTGCCGACCATGCAGTCGGTGCAGCCCGCGGTGACCGGCTTCTGCCACCAGTTGACCGGGTCGCCCTTGATGGCCTTCTCGTCGACAATGGCGCCGGTGCT
The DNA here is from genome assembly GCA_019236085.1 of Candidatus Dormiibacterota bacterium. GTDB lineage: Bacteria > Chloroflexota > Dormibacteria > Aeolococcales > Aeolococcaceae > JAFAJR01. The sequence goes on along the minus strand of JAFAJR010000316.1, from coordinate 15,008 downwards.
GCCTTCAAGCGTCCACGCGGTGACGCACCAGCCGCAGCCGCCGGCCAGCTTGACCACGAAGGTCTCGGGGTCGGAGCAGGACAGGCCGCTCGGGATGAACGAGCCGCTGCCCGCTGTGACCTGGCTGGCGAGCATGGTCTCGATGTTCCCCTGGAACGTCTGGGCGCCACTCGCCCCGCTCGACGAAGCCGGGGGCGCGCCCGCTGCGGTCTGCGCTGCGGCGTAGCCGGCGATGGCGCTGAGGTTCGAGGCGTACGGTCCCTGGAGGTCAACCGAGCGGCTCCAGGAATACAGCACGTCGCTGCAGGTCACCGGGTCGCCGTTGTTGAACTTCGCCGCAGGGTTCAGCTTGATGGTGTAGGTCAAGCCGTCCGAGGAGATGCCGCCGTTGCTCGTCGAGGGAACGGCGGTGGCGATGTCCGGAACGATGTTGAGGTTGTTGTCGAACCGCCAGAGGTTGTCATAGATGTTCTGCATGAGCTCCGTGTCAACCTCGGCGTCGGCCTCGCCGGGATCCCAGGTTCCCGGGGGCTGGTACACGGGGAATTTCAGCGTCTGGGTCGCGGCGAGCGACGTGGAGCTGGAACCACTGCCACCGCCGCTGCCGCAGGCGGCGACCGTGACCAGTCCGAGCAGTCCCACTGCCGTCCCGCCGAGCTTGAGCCGGGAAAATCGCACCTTGTTCCTCCTTGTCGCGCGCACTGTCCACGTGTCCTTTGGGCACGGCTGTCCAGGGCCGTGTGGCGCCGAAGAATAGCCAGTCACCCGGCCGTTCGCACGTGATTTGGGAAAAATCGCCCCAACGGGTGAGCTTCCGTCCGTCCGGCTCCCCCCAGTGGGGGATGGCCGGCCCGAGCCGTACCCTGCGCGGCATGCCGGTGCTGCCAGTCGCGGTCTTCACCGCCGGGGCGGCGTCGCTGGCGGTGGAGATCTGCGCCTCGCGTCTGCTCGGGCCGTACTTCGGCAACTCCACAGTCGTGTGGGCGAACGTCATCGGCCTCATCCTGGTGTACTTGGCGGTCGGCTACTGGCTCGGAGGGCGTATCGCCGACCGCCACCCGACGCGCCGCGCGCTCGGCACAGTACTGCTGCTCGCCGCGGCGGCGACCGCGGTGCTGCCGTTCGTGGCGCATCCCTTCCTGCAGCTGGCACTGCAGGCGTTCGCCGCGCTCAGCGTCGGCGCCGTCGTGGGCTCCTTCTTCGCCGTGCTCGCGCTCTTCAGCATCCCCGTGTCCCTGCTGGGCATGGTGTCGCCCTTTGCGCTGCGGCTCTCCATCACCGACGTCACCCGCGCCGGGACCATCGGTGGACGGCTCTCCTCGCTCGCGACAGTCGGCGCCATCGCCGGCACCTTCGGCTCGGCCCTGGTCCTGGTGCCTGCAGTGGGCACGCAGCGGACGCTGCTGATCGCCGCCCTGGCTGCGGCGCTGGCCTCGCTGCCACTGCTGCTGCGCGCCGCTGCGCCGCTGGCTGTTGTCATCGCCGCGTTGCTGCTGATCCCGCCGGGCCTGGTCAAGCCCAGCATCGGTGTGATCGCGGAACGCGAGACCGAATACCAGTACGTGCAGGTGGTCCGCGACAGCACCGGCAAGGTCGTGATGCGCTTCGACGAAGGGGTTGCCGACCAGTCGGTCTATCGCAGCTGGACCGCGCTGACCGGCGGGGAGTGGGACATGCCGCTGGTGGTGCCACCGCTGATGAGCCGGCAGCTGCGATCGGTGCTGGTTATCGGCAACGCCGGCGGCACCACGGCGCGGGTCCTGGCCACGGAGCATCCGGGCATCCGGATCGACGGGGTGGAGCTCGACCCCGAGGTCACCGAGCTCGCCCGGCAGTACATGGGGCTGGACACCATACCGGGGCTTCGCGTCATCACGGCTGACGGCCGTGCCTACCTCGACACCACCTCCCAGCGCTACGACCTCATCGTGGTCGATGCCTACCGGCAGACGTACATTCCCTTCTACATGGCAACCGAGGAGTTTTTCTCCCTGCTGCGCAGCCACCTGGAACCCGGCGGGGCGATCGCGCTGAACGTCGAGCGTGTCCCCGGCGACGACCGCCTGGTCCAGGCGATCGCCGGCACCGTCGCCGCCGCCTTCCCCCAGGCCTGGGTCTGGCCGGCGCTGCGCTTCAATGAGCTCGTCGTGGGGTTGGATGAGCCGATCACCGCAGCCACGATCCCGCTGCGGATGGAATCCCTGCCGCCGGCCGCAGTTTCCCTGGCGCCGCTGGTCGACGGGGAGATCAGCCCGGCGGCGCGGTCTGCAGACCCGATGACCGACGACCAGGCGCCGGTGGAGTGGCTGACCGACAGGGCGGTGCTGGCCTACATCGCCGAGGGCGGCCGTCTCGACGAACGGCTGCTGCCGACGGCTCCATGAACATGCTCGGTCAGACCACGAGGACGAGGACGTCGTCACCGTCCACGCGGTGCTGCAGCGCCGGCAGCGGCTGCAGGTAGTAGTCGCCGCTGTTCGGCCGCCCGTCGAGACCGAAGGTCTGGTCGTGGCAGGGACACACCAGCTCGGTGCTGTCCGCGGCCGCCGAGAGGATGCAGCCCTGGTGGGTGCATACGGCGCTGATCGCGGTGACAACACCGCGGTTGCTGATCACAAAGCCGGTCACCGAGCCGGTGGCGAACCGCACCACCGGCGTGGTGCGCAGGGCGGTGAGCGTGGTGACCTTGGTCCAGACCCCGGAGTCGGGGGAGAGCATGCCTCCTGTCGCGCCCTGGGTGGGGTGCGAGGCGAGGACTGTCGCATCCAGGATGCGGTCAGCGCCCACTCCCACCGCCGCCGCAGCGGCGGCGATGCCGGCGCCGCGCAGGAAGTACCGCCGCGAGGTCGAGACGGGCCGCCTGCGCAGCCGCCTGGCAAGCGAATCGACGAAGTCCGGCCGCGGCTGGGCCGCGTCAGGACGCGAGCCCCGGAGGCGGGCCGCAGCCTGGAGCATGGTCGCCTCGTCGTCATCCAGCGACCCACCGGGGATGCGCTTGTCGGCCAGCATCGCGTCGACGGCCTTGTGCAGCTGCTTGTCGCTCATCCCGCGAACTCCTGGGCGGCGCGACGCAGCGCCCGCAGCTGCAGCACCTTGATGTTGCCGGCCGACGTGCCCATCGCCTGCGCCGCCTCCTTGATCGAATAGCCGCGCAGGAAGCGCAGCTCCAGCACCTCGCGATAGTTGCCGGGCAGCACGCTCAGCACCCGCTCCACCTCCTGGTCGCGGTCCTCGCTCTCGTCGTCGGATCCGACCACGGCGACCGGACGTCCTTCGTCGAGGAGGGTCGTGCCGTGCCGGTCGCGCCAGAAGTCGGCGATGGTGGTTCGCGCGGTGGTGTACAGATAGACGCGGAGCTGCAGGGTCGCGGCTCCGGCCTGCAGCCGCGGCAGCGCCCGCTCGAAGACCGTGGCCGTGACGTCCTCGGCGTCAGCCCGGTTGCCCACCCTGCTGTAGACGAAGCGATAGACCGCGCCCACGTGCTCCCGGTACACGGCCTCCCAGTCGATCCCGGCAGCAATGCCGCCCGGGACCACCTCGAGCCGCTCCGGTCGCTGCGCGTCGGTGGCCACTGCCGGAGTACCCACGGTGGTTACACCGTACAGCGGCAGTGGCCAGTCTCTGGAATCCGCCCCTGACGGCTTCTGGCTAGCCGGGGAAGTACCCGCTGGTGCTGGTGCTGCTTCCCGAGCTGCCGCCCATGTTCGGGCAGTGCATCGTCGGCGACGGCGTGGCGGTGGAAGCCGCAGCCTGCGGATTGGTGGCAGCCTGCACGCTGGCCGATCCTTCGGCGCTGGTGTTGATGACACTCGACGCCGCGGTTGTCGCGCTCACCGCCTCGGCGATGGCATAGCCGCCGATGCCGGCGCCGGCCAGCACTACCGCCGCGACCAACCAGCCGAAGCGCGAACGCCGCAGCGGCGGCGGCGGCGGTGGGTCGGCAAAGTAGGGCGGAGGCGGGGCGTCGAAGCTGCTCATGTTCGTTCTCCTCTGAGTCCGACCGCTGCCAGCCTAGTCCGCCACACCGGCATGTGCAAACGGTGCCGGTTTGCTCACAGTTCCCTGAGAGAAGCCGGATCCCAGGCGGTACACGCGGGTTAGTGTCAGATGCAGATGAATCTGCGTGGCGAGCCGCTGCGCCGCCTTTTCGCGCCGGGCAAGCAGGAGCCACGCGACCCGTCGCGTCGCCGCCTCAAGAAGGGCAGTGCCGCTGACGCCGCCGCCAGTGGCGCCCCGGCGGCCGGCCGCTCTTCGGTCGACGAGGCGCTGAGCAAGGGACCGATCGGCGCCCTGCAGCTGCTGGGCCCCGGCCTGGTCACCGGCGCCAGCGACGACGACCCCTCCGGCATCGGCACCTACTCCCAGGTGGGCAGCCAGTTCGGCTATGGGCTCCTCTGGACCGCACTCTTCACCTTCCCGCTGATGGTGGCCGTCCAGGAGCTCTGCGCCCGGATCGCGCTCCACACCGGTGAGGGGATGGGAGTCGCGCTGAAACGCAAGTTCCCCATGCCGGTCGTGGTGGTGGCGGCCGTGGCGCTCTGTGTGGCCAACACGATCAACGTCGGCGCGGACCTCGGCGCCATCGGCGCGGGCGGGGCGCTGCTCAGCCGGGGCCACATCCAGGCCTTGTGGCTCCTGGCGCCCGCTGCAGCCCTGATGTGCGTGCTGCAGCTGACGATGTCGTACGCCCACATCTTTCGCATCTTCAAGTGGCTGACGCTGGCGCTGTTCGCCTACGTGTTCACCGTCGTGCTGTCGCATCCGCCCGTGCTCACCGTGCTGTTCAACACCGTCGTCCCCAACATCCACCTCTCCGCCGCCTACATTGCCGGCCTCGTTGCCGTCCTCGGCACCACGATCTCGCCGTATCTCTTCTTCTGGCAGGCGTCATCGGAGGTGGACGAGATGAAGGCCGCAGGCATGACGCGACACCGCGACCGGAAGGGCGTCACCTCGCGCGAGCTTCGCGCAGCACGCGTCGACGTCACGACCGGCATGGCCTTCTCGCAGCTGGTGATGTACTGCATCATCGTCACCTCTGCGGCTGTGCTCCACGCCCACGGCGTAACCCAGGTGCAGAGCGCCCAGCAGGCTGCATCAGCGCTTCAGCCCCTGGCAGGTCCCGTCGCGTTCATCGTGTTCTCGGTAGGGCTCATCGGCACGGGCCTGCTGGCCATCCCGGTGCTGGCCGCGTCGTCGGCGTACTCGTTGAAGGAGGTGCTGGGCTTCAAGGGAACGCTCGCAGACAAGGCGAGATACCGCCCCACCTTCTACCTGGTGATCGTGGTGTCGCTGGGCGTCGGGGTCGGCATCAATCTGCTGGGCATCAACCCCATCCAGGCGCTGTTCTTCACAGCGGTGATCAACGGAATCCTGGCGCCGCCACTGCTGGTCCTCATTACGCTGATCGGCTCGGACAAAAAGATCATGTCGCGCCGTGTCAGCAGCACGCGCAGCCGCGTGCTCACCTGGATCGCCGCGGGGCTGATGGGCGCCGCAGCTGTGGCGCTGCTGATCACCTCGCTCTGAGCGGCGCGGCTACGCCGCGTGGCTCAGATGGTCAGCCAGCCTGGCGCTCAGCGCCATGATGGTCAGCGCCGGGTTTGCGCTCCCTTGCGTGGGACAGACGCTCCCGTCGGCGATGAACAGGTTCGGGACGGCCCAGGTGCGCTGGTTCTTGTCGCAGACGCTGTCAACTGGGGAGAAGCCCATCCTGCAGCCCCCGATGAGGTGCGCGTAACGGTCGATGGTGAGCACGTCCTGCGCTTCGGCTTGCAACCAGATCTCGTGCATCACGTCCTTGGCGAACGCGATGTTGCGCCGGTCGTTGTCGCACTGCGTGTAGTCGAGCCTGGCTACCGGGACGCCGTATGCGTCGGTCTCGTCTGCCAGCGTCACGCGGTTGCCGGGACGGGGGAGCAGCTCGCACAGCACGCCCATGACGAACCAGTGGTTGTAGTCGCGCATGTACTCGCGCAGTGCGTCGCCCCAATGGCCGCCGGCGAGCACGTGCTCTGACCAGGCTATGGGCAGCGGTGACACCGTCTGGAGCGCGAATCCGCGTGCGAATCCACGCCGTGCATCGGTCTCGTAGAACTGCTCCGACGACACTTCCGGCGGTGGCGCCTTGTAGCAGCGCACCTCATCCGGGAATCGCCCTGCCACCTGGGACGCACCCTGCACCATGACGTAGCGACCCACCTGATCCTCGTTGTTGCACAGGCCGCCGGGGAACTGGGTGCTCACGGAGTGCAGCAGCAGCCGTGGCGTCTCGATGGAATACCCGGCGACCGCCACCGCCGCCGCGCGCTGCATGCGCATATCACCGGTCGTGCGATCGACGTAGACCACGCCGGCGGCTCTGCCGTTGCTGTCGATCTCGACACGAACCGCGCGGCAGTCTGCGCGGATCTCCGCCCCATGCTCGATGGCGTCGGGCAGATGTGTCACGAGCGGGCTCGCCTTCGCGTCCACCTTGCAGCCCTGCAGGCAGAAGCCGCGGTAGATGCAGTGGGGACGGTTGCCCATGACGCCGTTGGTGATCGCGACGGGCCCAACGCGCATGTCGATGCCCGCTTTCATCGCCCCGCGCCACACCCGGGCGGCGCCGCCGGAGACCGGGTGCGGCGAGTGTGGATAGGAGTGCGGATCGCCCCAGGGCCAGTGCTGCCCAGCCACGGGCAGCTCGCGCTCCATGTCTTCGTAGTGCGGCTTCAGCTCCGCGTAGCTGATGGGCCAGTCGGCCCCGACGCCGTCGCGACTTCGGGTGGCGAAATCGGAGGGATGGAAGCGCGGCGCGTAGCCCGCGAAGTGCACCATCGAACCGCCCACGCCCTCGCCACTGTTGTTCTTGCCAAGTTCGACGGGATCGGTGCCGCCGATGACGCGCTGCTCGGTCCAGTACAGGCCGTGGGAGCCGGCTTCGTCGCTCACCCAGTCGCGGTCCGGGTCCCAGAAACGCCCACTCTCCAGCACCACCACGCGCCACCCACGGCGCGCCAGACGCTGTGCCAGAACGCTGCCTCCTGCGCCGGCGCCGACGATGCACAGGTCCACCTCGTCCGAGTCGGCATGGCGCTGCATCCGGTCGCGGTTGGGCACGCCGCGGCGCTGCGGGTCGAGAAGCCAGGCCGAGTCGTTGTGTCGTGGACGGCTGCTCCCCTTGAGAACCTGCCGCAGCATGCTCACCGCGCGGTCTCGGTGTCGCGCACCGGGTCGCGCTGCAGCGCTTCGGGCTTCTCATGCGGCTCACGCAGTCCTTCGCCGAGGCGCATGTAGCCACGGGGATACGCCGGTCCGCCGAACCCGATCTCGTTCCACGCCCAGGGGTGCGAGTAGAACTCGGCGAGCACACCGCGCATCAACACGGAGAAGGCACGCTTGCAGTTGAACGTGTCCCAGACGCCGCCCTGCAGCGACCCGCCGGCGAACTGTTCGACAATCGCGTTGCGCACCTCGTTCGGGCACCCCGCGAAGTCGCTTCCGTAGCGACGCCGCGCAACCTCGTCGAGCCCGCGGAGCGCGAGATGCCAGGTGGTGGCGTCGTCCGGCATGTCGTCGTAGCGATAGCCGTCGTGCCGGCTCTCGGCGTACTTCTTGTCGATCATGGCAACAACAGGGACGCGCGGCTCGCGGTCCTGAGCGGTGACGGTGTCGCTGAAGGCCGCCGCGGTGACGGCCTCGGCTGCGTCGAAGAACCGCAGATCGGTGGGCGATCTGAGGCGTTGCTCGACCACCGCACGGGTGGCGTCATCCCAGGTGTCAGCGCTCTGCATCACGTCGAAGTCGGGGTAGCGCCCGACCATCTGTGGGGTGATGCCCCGCCGCTGACGCGCCGTCAACGCTCGCGGCGCAGGATTGCCGCGAGGAGTCCCATGCCGCCCACCATCGACATCAGCCCCGGCGCCATGAGCGGCGGCCCCATCGGCACGTTGTACTGGGCCACCGCCCAGCCACCCGGCTTGCGGCCCACGCCGCGGACATGCAGGTACGTCCCGACGACGCCGTTGGCGAAGTACAAGCCGGCGAACAGCGGCAGCCAGGTTTTGGCCCAGCGGCGGCTGACGGCACCGCCCACGCCGGCCGCCACCAGCGGAGGCGTCAGCGCCACGGGGCTCCACATCCAGGGATCGCCGAAGCTCGCCCGGTAATGCTCGAAGTAGACCTCCGCGCCGGTGACCAGAGCGCTCACCGCGGTGAGCGCTGACAGCGAACGCTCGAAACGCCCGGTGCGGATGTTGTGCGTCATCCGGTCCACCAGGAACACGGTCTCACCTGCGGCGCGGGTTGCCCTGCTGCCTCGCACGGTCAGCGCCCCGGTACGAACTCTTGCACCTTCTCGCGCATCGCGGTGACCATGTCGCGAAGCCCCGCAGGGTCTCCTTTGAGCACGGATTCACTCATCGATTTCGCCTGCTCGACCGTTACGTGCGGAGGCAGCGGCGGCTCCTCAGGATCGGTGATGGCGTTGATGATCACCGGCCGGTCCGCGCTGAACGCCTGCTCCCATGCTGAGTCCACCTGCTCCGGCGAATCCACCTTGATGCCGCGAAGGCCGATCATCTCCGCCCACTGCTCGAACGGCACGTAGGGGATCACCTGCGACGCCTCGAATTTCGGATCGCCCGCCATCACCCGCTGTTCCCACGTCACCTGGTTGAGATCCTCGTTATTGAGCACGAACACAACAAGTCTCGGGTCCTTCCACGTCCTGTAGTACTTCGCCGCCGTGAGCGTTTCGGCCATGCCGCCCATCTGCATGGCGCCGTCGCCGACGACCGCTATCGCAGGACGGTCGGGGAATGCGAACTTGGCGGCGATCGCGTAGGGGACGCCCGGAAGCATGGTCGCCAGGTTGCCCGACAGCGACGCCTTCATGCCCCGCCGCAGCTTCACCTGACGGGCGAACCAGTTGGTGCCCGAGCCCGAGTCGGCGCTGATGATCGCGTTGTCGGGGAGGTGCCGGGACAGCGACGCGAAGAGCTGCTGCGGTTGCAGCCGCCCGTCGCGCACCTCCGGCTGCGCGCGGCTCTCCATGAGCTGCCACCACGCCTCGACGTCGCTGACGATCCGCTCCTGCCAGGCGCGTTCGGTCTTGCGCTTGAGCTTGGGCATCAACTCCTGCAGCGTCGCCTTGGCGTCGCCGCAGAGCATCACCTCCATCGGGTAGCGGATGCTGAGCTGGCGCGGGCTTATGTCGATCTGCACGCCACGCGCCTTCCCCAGCGGGGGAAGGAAGTTGGAGTACGGGAACGAGCTGCCGATCATCAGCAGCGCGTCGGCGTTCTGCATCATGTCCCAGCTGGGCTTGGTCCCGAGCAGACCGATCGGGCCGGTGCAGAAGGGAATGTCGTCAGGCACCGCCGCCTTGCCCAGCAACGCCTTCGCGATGCCAGCGCCGAGGATGTCGGCGACGGCGATCAGCTCGTCGGTTGCATCCAGCGCACCTGCGCCTGCAAGAATCGCCACCCGTTCGGCGCTGTTGAGCACGTCGGCCGCGCGGTCGAGGTCCGCTGGGTCCGGCAGAACCCTGGTGTGCACGAATCCCACGCCGCTGTGAACCGATTTCAGGCCCGGTTTCTGCACCGGCACCGCCTTCATCTCCTGCACATCCGCGGGGATGATCACCGCCGTCACGGTTCGCTCAGCCTGCGCGATGCGCAACGCACGGTCGATGCAGTGATGCAATGCAGACGGCGTGTTGACCTGCTGCACATACGCCGAGGCGACGTCCTTGTACAGCGACAGCAGGTCAACCTCCTGCTGCATGTCGCCTCCCATCGCGCTGACGAATGTCTGCCCGACGATGGCCACGACCGGCGTGTGGTCGAGCTTCGCGTCGTAGAGGCCGTTCAGCAGGTGGATTGCGCCCGGTCCTGACGTCGCGGTGCACACACCGACGGAGCCCGTGAACTTGGCATGCGCGCCGGCCATGAACGCGGCCATCTCCTCGTGCCGCGTCTGGATGAAACGGAGCTTTCCCTCGGTGCGCTCCAGCGCGCCGAGCAACCCGTTGATGCCATCGCCGGGATAGCCGTACACGGTGTCACAGCCCCACTCCAGGAGGCGGTTCACCAGGTCGTCTGCGACCGTCTCGCTCACATCAAACATGATAGTTGCGCTGTACCATTGGGCCGATGCCGGGAGGCCGGTCCGGGCCGCGCCCATGAGCGAGTACAGCGTCAGCGACGTCGCGGTCGCCGAGTACACGGTCCCAACCGAGCAACCCGAAGCGGACGGCACACTGGCCTGGGACGAAACGGTTGTGGTTGTGGTGCGGCCGCGCCTGGAGGGCGGCGTCACCGGGCTCGGCTTCGCCTACGGCTCCTCAGCCGTGACGGCGCTGGTGCGTGACGAGCTGGCGCCGCTGTTGCACGGCCTTGATTGTCGAGACACCGCCGCGGCCTGGCTGGCCATGGTGCGCAGCATCCGCAACCTCGGCCGTCCTGGCATCGCTTCGATGGCGATTGCTGCCGTCGACATCGCACTGTGGGACACGAAGGCGCGCGCGATGCAGCAGCCGCTGCACCGCGTGCTCGGCTCGGTGCGCGACGCCGTGCCCGTGTACGGCAGCGGCGGGTTCACGTCGTACAGCGACGAGCAGCTCGTCGAGCAGTTGCGGGGATGGGTGGACGCGGGCATCCCGCGCGTCAAGATGAAGATCGGCACGGACCGCGGCGCGTCGTGGCTGCGCGATGTCGAACGCGTGCGCACGGTCCGCGACGCGCTCGGCGCCGACGTCGAGCTCTTCGTCGACGCCAACGGCGCGTATGACCGCAAGCAGGCATTGCGATTGGGCGAGCTGTTTGCAGCCGAGTTCGGCGTCACCTGGTTCGAGGAGCCGGTGACGTCGGACGACCTCGAAGGGCTCGCGATGCTGCGCGGCACATTGCCCATCGATGTGACAGCCGGCGAGTACGGCTACACCATCGAATACTTCGAAGCGATGCTGGCAGCAGGTGCAGTCGACGTGCTGCAGGCCGACGTGTCGCGCTGCGCCGGCGTCACCGAGTGGCTGCGCGTAGCGGGTGTCGCTGCAGCGCACCACATTCCCTTCTCGGCGCACTGCGGCCCGTCGTTGCACGCGCATGTCGCTGCGGTGCCGCCGAACCTGCGGCACATCGAATGGTTTCACGACCACGTTCGCATCGACTCGCTGCTCTTCGAAGGCGCGCTGCAGCCGGTTGATGGTGTGCTGCGCTTCTCAGATCGCCCCGGCCTGGGATTGAGCCTGCGCCCCGACGCCGAGCGCTGGAGGTCCGGCTAGTCTTCCCGCATCAGGCGCCCGGGGCGACCACCACACCGCGTGGCCGCTGCTCGGTCCGCGAAACGGCGGACAGCGGCGCGGCGATGTCCTCGAGCGCGCGACGCTCCGCGTCGACGCCGCAAAACCACGCGATGAGGCCGCCGGCGAACATCACCACGGCGCCGGCCACGTAGCCGATGGTGAGTGGTCCGGGGTTGTTACCGCTGCCGATCAGGGCGCCGAAGATGGCCGGCGCCGCCACACCACCGGCGAGTTGCGATATGGCGAAGAAGAAGGAGATTGCCTGGCCGCGCAGCTCGAGCGGGAAAATCTCGCTCACCGTGAGGTAGGCGCTCGACGCTCCGGCTGAAGCCAGGAAGAAGATGACGCACCACAGCGCGGTCTGGGTCACAGCGTTGAGCATCCCCTGATGGAAGAGGAAGCCCGACACCGCGAGAATCACCGCCGACGAGCAGTACGTGAACATGATCATTCGCCGCCTCCCGATGGTGTCGAAGAGATGGCCGATCGTCAGCGGCCCCAGCAGGTTGCCCGCCGCGAACGGAAAGAAGTAGTACGCGGTCTCTGAGCTGGGCACCTTGTAGAAGTTGGTCAACACCAGGGCGTACGTGAAGAAGATGGCGTTGTAAAGAAAGGCCTGCGTGACCATCATGGAGAAGCCGAGAAATGAGCGACGCGGGTACTCGCGGAGCATGGTGCGAGCGATCTGGACGTACGACACGACGCCGACACCGGACACCTCGATCGCGCGGTCCTCCGACACCGGCTCGAGATGCGCGCCCTGGCGCCGCACACGCTCTTCGATCTCGTCGACTATGCGGTCGGCTTCCTCCTGCCGTCCGTGCGTCATGAGCCACCGCGGACTCTCTGGCAGCGTGCGACGCAGGTAGATGATGACCAGCCCGGCCGCGGGGCCGATGAGGAAGCCGAGACGCCAGCCCAGGTTGATGGGGAGCAGGTGCGGGTTGAGCAGGAATATCGAAGCCCCGGCACCGACCATCGCGCCGGCCCAATAGGTGCCGTTCACCGCAATGTCGACGCGCCCGCGGTAGTGCGAAGGGATCAGCTCATCGATGGCGGAGTTGATGGCGGTGTACTCGCCGCCGATGCCTGTCCCCGCCACGAAGCGGCAGATGAGCAGGAACCACAGGCTGAACGACAGCGCGCCCAATCCACTCGCCACGAGATACACGCCGAGACACACCATGAACATGCGCTTGCGGCCGATGAGGTCGGTGATGCGCCCGAACACGAGCGCACCCGCCACCTCGCCGGCCAGATACACGCTCCCCAGGATGCCGACGTCGCCCGCGGACAGATGCAGTGTGCCCTTGTCCTGCAGCACCGTCCCGACCAACGCCACGATCTGGATCTCGAGGCCGTCGAGGATCCAGGACACGCCCAGACCCGCGATCACCAGCCAGTGGAAGCGCGTCCACGGCAGACGGTCCATCCGTGCGGGGACCAGGCTGCGGACCGATCTCGTCTGTTCGCCCCGTTCGTGTACGACTGCCTTCGCCGCCATTCAGCGGACCACCAGCACGGGGCATGGAGCCGAGCGCACCAGCTTGTGCGCCACGCTGCCGAGCAGCACGTCGGCGACCCGGCCGCCATGGTCGCCGACGATGATCAGCGTCGCGCCGAATGAGGACGCAACGGTCAGCAGTTCCTTGGCGGTCGATCCCGCGCCAGGGAGGACTCGGCCCTCCGCCGCGACGCCGGCCGCCCGCATCTCGCTGACAGCGTGCTCCACGGCCCGGCCCGCCTCGCCCAGCTCGCCGTCGGCCGCCAGCGGCGCCGGGCGGAGACCGGCCCGGGGCGCTGTGGCGACGACCGCCGGGTGCTCCGACTCCTGAATGTGAGCCACCAGCACAGTGGATCGCATGGCGGCCGCCAGTTCGCGGGCGGCTCGCAGCACCGAGCCGGAACTCTCGGGCACCAGGTCGATCGCCGCGACGATTCGGGTGAAGGTCGTCCCGCCCTGTCCCGTCATGGGGCATGGATTGTATCAGCTTGTATGACACTATAAATATCAATATCTGCCCGCCCCCGGGGTGTAACCCCGGCGCGTACCTTTCGTTTGTCATGCCACGGCTCGTGTCCGCGACGACCATTCCCGGAACCGGGCGCCGTCTGCTCTTGTCGTCAGCCGCCACCGTGGCCATGCTGTTGGCGGCCTGCGGCGGATCGGCTGGATCGACCGGTGGCGGCTCGTCATCCAGCGGCGCTTCGACAGCGATCCAGGTGACAACGGCGCAGACCCCGCTGGGCACCGTCCTGGTGGGGCCGAACGGCCATACGCTGTATTCGCTGGTGAATGCGCAAAATTCGCCGCTGCCGTGCACCGGGGGCTGCCTCTCCAGCTGGCCACCGCTGCTGGGGAGCTCGGCGCAGGCCGGCTCCGGGGTGAGCGCGGCGCTCAGCGTGGGCTCGAATCAGCAGGTAACAGTGACAGCGGGCATGCTGCCCCTCTACTACTTCGCCGGCGACACCAGCGGGGGGACCACAAACGGCGAGGGGCTGCAGCTCGAGGGTGGCACCTGGTACGCGATAGGGCCCGGCGGCAACCCGGTCAAGCAGGCCGGCGCCGGATCACCCACGTCGCCGGGGAACGGCTACTGAGCCTCGCGTTCAGTGCTCGGCCGCGGGCCGAAGACCTAGTGAGCGCCGGCGCCGCACCACCCCGAATCCCAGGAGCCCCGCGAGTCCGACCAGCGCAAGCAGCGGCGTGAGGGGCGCTTCCGGGACGGCCTCCGGCAGCGCGGCCGCGCAAGTCATGCCGACCGTGAAATCGTTCTGCGAGCCCCCTGTGTCAATGGAGAACGGCACCAGCGCTGCGTTGTTCTCCGCCCAGGTCGCCCCCTGCGGGTACAGCAGTTCCGTGCCGCTCGCGGGGTTGCCCACGTCGATGAGAGGGACCGTGATCGTCAGCACGCCGTTGCTGAATGAACCCTGCAATGTTGTGTTCGTGTCGGTGAAGGTGTCGAGGGAGACCTGGCCATCGCTGTACGTCGGCGCGTCTCCCTGGGAGTCGACGTGGGCTCGTGCGTAGTACGTGGTGGGGTTGCCTGAATTGTCCAAGGTCGTCCAGAACAGGAAGTAGTCGGTGCCGCCGGTGCCCCCCGCCGGCGACTGCGTGTCGCTGCCCGGCGCCAAGCCGGGCCCGTACAGCGAAGCGATGAGGCTCTTGCCGTCGGTGCTCGTGGTGAGCTGGCCCTGCACGATGTCCAGTGTGGGATCGTTGGCCGAGGTAACCGGGTCTGTCGCGTTGCCCTGGTAGGTGGTGAACAGCGGGCACCCCGTCGGCTGGTTGGGCACGGTTGCCTGCGTCTGCGCATCGGTCGGTTCCGCTGACGAGTTGTTGTCGGCGAGCGGGTTGGCGATGAACTTCGCCACGTCGAAGACGCCCATACCCGAGGTCTCGTCCCATCCTGTGGCGGCGTGCTTCTGCGCGTTGCTGCCCGTGGTGATGTCAAAGAACGCGCCGTTGTTGGGGCCGCTGGTGTATCCGTACTGCGCTGCACCCACCTTGTAGATGGTCTCGTCGGCGAAGCCGAGGCCTGCGGGGTTGCCGCTCACCAGCGGCGCCGCTGCCTGGATGCGGGTCCACATTCCCATCGACATCGGCGAGGACAGGCTGGTGCCGCCGCTCGCCGACGGCATCATGTCGAAGTTCGTGTAATAGCCATTGCTGACCACATCACCGGAGATTGCGGCGATGTCCGGTGTGCCGCGGCAGTAC
>JAFAJR010000263.1 GCA_019236085.1 Candidatus Dormiibacterota bacterium | reverse complement strand
CTGGTGAACTCCGCGTCTCCAGTCGTCAGCTGGGTCGACCACTCGACGGCTCCGCTGGCAGAATCGAACGCGCTCAGTGTTCCGTAGTCAGCGAGGGCGAAGACGGAACTTCCGTCATACGCCGTCGCCGCGTACGTCTGCTGGCTGCCCAAGCTCGTCGGACCCCAGAGTATCGCGCCACTGGCTTCGTCAATTGCGGTCAACCATGTGTTCTCCGAGCCACCCACCGCTCTGACGACGAACACGCGGCCGCCGGCGATGAGCGGATAGGACGCCGGACAGCTGTTGGTTCCACCACCGGAGGTCGGCGGGCATGCGGCGATAGGGGTGCGCCAGCGCTCCTGCAGCTGCGTCGAACTCGACACGCGCAGCGAATCTCCGCTCTGCGTGCCGCTGTGCGCCACGTCCATCTGGAATGTCAACGCGGAGTCGCCCGGTGACGGCGAAGCGACGAAGTATTCGAAGTAGTCCTGCGGTGCTGCAGTGGTCGTGCCAAGGGGAGTGGTGATGGAGATGTGCACCGCGCCGGTCGCGTGTGGCGGGCTCACCGCGTTGATCTGACCGTCCCACACGACCTGGTAGCTGCTGGCAGCCAGGTTGCCGAAGAGCACTTGCGTTGCGCCCGTGAAGCCCCGCCCGATGATGACGGTGCTCGTGCCGCCCGAGGGATCGCCCTGCGCCGGATCCACGGACGTGATCTGCGGCGGCGTACCCGACGTCTTTGCATACGCCACAAGCCGTCCGGAGGCGAGGGCGAAAACAGTGGCCGCTGCCACGGCGTTGGCGCTGAGGACGCCCGTTCCGTTGAGATCCCACTGCGGCGTGAGGAACGGCGCCCCGACGTCCACTTTCCATGTCGTGGCGCCGTTGGTCTCATTCAGCGCATACAGTTCGCCGCTGCCGGAGCCCACGTACACAACCCCGTTGGCTGCCGTCGGCGGCGTAACGAGGTTACCGTCGCCGGTGAACGTCCACAGCGTCGCACCGGAGTTGAGGTCGACCGCGCTCAGGGTGTTGCCGTCGAGAAAGAAGCCGTCACTGCCGTCGAACGCCGGCGCGACGGTCATTGCCACCTGTCCAGTGGTCTGCCCTGTCTGCGCATCGAGGATCTCCGACGACTGTGGCGCCGACACGACGGCGACGTAGAGCGAGCCGCTGTGGTACGCGGGCGCGACGCCCAGGTTGGAACCCTGGGCGGTGTGCTGCCAGAGCAGGCTTCCGGATAGGCTGTATGCAGTCGCGTTCCCCGCGCCGTCAGCGATATAGACGGCCGACGACGTCACCACAGGCCAGCTGTCCGCGATGGGGCTCGAGTTGACATTCCACATAGTCGCGCCGTCGCTCTCGCGCATTGCGACGAGGCGGACGCCACCACAGAGGTACAAAACGCCGTTTGCGGCGATGGGGGCGTCTCGAAAGCCGTTGGTCTCGGCGCTGCTGGTGATGGTCTGTGTCCACAGCGCGGACCCCGTCGACGCGTCGTACGCGCGGACGATACCGGAGACATCGACGAAGAACAGGCGCCCGTTGTCATATGTGGCGTCCGATGTCGAATACTGCGCCGGCAGCTGCACGGGCCCCCAACGCGTCGCGCCGGTCGAGGCGTCGAGCGCCACCACCGACTTCGTACCCTGCTGCGACTGCGTGTAAGTGACATACGCCGTACCGTTCACGATGATCGGATAGGAGACGTGATCGCCCAAATCGAGTGACCAGCGCACCACGTACGGCGGCGAGATCGTTTCGCTCGGTTGGTCGCCATCGTGCTGTGAGTCGGTCTGAAATGCCGTGGCGGAGGTCGATGATGCTTGCGCCGCTGCGGCCCGGTAGGCGAGGTGTGTCGATGGCAAAAGCGCGAGCGCGAGCAGCACGGCCACAACGCGGCCGAAGAGGAAGCCTCGGACAGCTACGACCCGTCTCACGCCTCGCCTTCCAAAGTGAGTCAGACTGGCTCGGTCGGTCCAGTCTAGCCGTGTGTACCGTCGCCGGGGAGTGCGCAGCTCAGCGGCGTCGCCGTCCCTCGGCCACCCGGGCGTACAGGACGTGGTCCTGCCAGCGCCCCGCGATATAGAGATACCGCCGAGCCACCCCAATGGACTCGAAACGGTTCTTCTCGAGCACGCGCTGCGACGCGCGATTGCGCACCAGCGTGGCCGCCTGCAGGCGATGCAGCTCGAGCTC
>JAFAJR010000102.1 GCA_019236085.1 Candidatus Dormiibacterota bacterium | reverse complement strand
CCGTGATGCACCAGCGCGTCGACCAAGCCCTGCACCGGATGGGCATCGAGCACCTGCGCGACCGCGCCATCAGCACGCTGTCCGGAGGTGAGCGTCAGCGGTGCGCCCTGGCCGGTGTGCTCGCCATGCGGCCGGGCCTCGTCGTGCTCGACGAGCCGTTCTCGCAGCTCGACACCGCCGGCGCCGCGGCGCTCACCGCCATCCTGCAGCACCTGCGAGACGACGGCATCGGCTGCATCGTTGCAGAGCACCGCCGGCCAGCGCTCGAGATGATCGCGGATTCGCGGATGACGATGCAGAACGGTGCGGTGCATCAGGTTCCCGAACGGACGGCGCGCACGGCACGAGCAGAGCCGCCCGTGGCTGCGGTCGATGCGCCTGTCGCCTGGACGCTCGACGGCGTCATCGCCGGCCACGGCAGCGACGCTGTGTTGCACGACGTGTCAGTGCGTGGCCGGTGTGGTGAGGTGACGTTGCTGACCGGCGCCAACGGGTCGGGCAAGACGACGCTGCTCCGCACGATCGCGGGGTTGATGCCACCTCTGGCCGGAAGCGTCGAGCGAGCGCCCGGCCGCGTCGCATACCTGCCGCAGAACCCGCTGGCGCTGCTGCACAGGGCCACGGTCGCCGACGAGGTGTCCTGGACGATGCGGCGCGACCGAACACCGCCTTCGGATCTCCTCGACGCGCTCGGCATCGCGCATCTGGCACACCGCTACCCTCGCGACCTCAGCACCGGCGAGCAGCAGCGTGCCGCGCTGGCCGCGGTGCTGGCCGGCACGCCGAGGATCGCGCTGCTCGACGAACCCACTCGCGGCATGGACGAAGCCGCGAGAGACGCGCTCGTCACCGTGGTGCGGTCGATGTGCGAGCGCGGCTGCTCGGTGGTGCTGGCCACGCACGACGAGGACCTCGCCGCCGCACTCGCGACGGAACGCTTGGTCCTGGCGGATGGAGTCGTCAGCACGCAGCGCGCTGCGGAGGCGGTGACTGCATGAGACGTTCCGGCGGGCAGCTCGCGCTGGTCAGCGCCGCCGGCGCGGTGCTGCTCATCTGGCCGCTGCTGGCCGGCAGCAGCGCACCGCTGGCGGTGGTGAGCGGCGCCGTGGTGGCGCTGGTCCTTGTGACGGTCGCCGTCGAGACCGCCACGCGCCGTCTCGACGCGCGGCAGCTCGCCCTGCTGGCCACCATCGCCGCCATCGACTCCGCGCTGCGCCTGCTCTTCGTCGAGGGCATCGGCGGCTGGAGCCCGATCTTCTTCCTCATCCTCGCCGCCGGCTATGTGTACGGCCCGTCGTTCGGCTTCGTGTGTGGCACCACTGCACTGCTCGTGTCGGCGGTGGTCACCGGCGGCATCGGTCCCTGGCTGCCGTACGAAGCGCTCGGGTGCGGATGGATCGGCGTGGCAGCAGGCCTCGCCGGCATGCGGCGCAGCGGCGCTGTGCGCACCCGCGACCTGGTGGTGCTGGCTGTTGTCGGCGCCGTCACCGGCTTGCTGTACGGCGCGCTGACCGACCTGCAGGACTGGATCACCTTCTACCGGGGCACCCCGGCCTTCGGCTGGCAGCCGGGGCTCAGCAGCGCCGAGCTGGCCCGGCATTTCGCGGTCTTCTACGTCACCACGTCGCTGGTCTGGGACCTCTTCCGCTCCGTGGGCAACGCGCTCGCTGTGCTGCTGCTGGGATTGCCCGTGCTCGCAGCCCTCGTGCGGTACCGGCAGCGCTTCAGCGTGATTGTTCTACCCGGTTGACACAGCGCGGAACGCAAAGAGCACGGTGGCGACGGCGCCCCCCACGATCCAGACAGTTTCGTCTCGAACTCCCCGGCCGCGTCCGATCACTGTTGCCAGAGGCAGCGCCAGCAGCGTCGCCGCGCCGTAGAACCAGTGCAGCAGCTGCGAGGGCCGCTCGCCGAGCAGCAGGAGCACAAGTCCGACAACCACCTGCAGTGCCACGGTGAGCAGTTCCAATCGCAGGTAGACGCGCACCGTTGGCATGAGCCGCGGCCGCAGCAACGCGAGCACGCTCAGCAGTGCGCCGGCGACGGCCACGACGAGAACCACGAATCCGAGACGGTCGTGGATCTCCACGGTCAGCGAAGTATGAGGCGGAGCCCACTCCGTGGCAGCACACGATGCAGCGCCGCGACCGTCGCAGGGACCTCGCGCGCCTCCGCCTCCTGAAGCAACAGTCCCGCATGGCGGCGCAGCATCGAACGCACGTCCCCGAGGCTGAACGCCTCGCCGTCGCCGATGCAGCCAGCGCGCACGCTGCACTGCTCCGCCACCAGGTCGCACGCCTCCCAGAGCGCATCCTCGGTGTCGAGGTCGTTGCACAGCTCGTCCCAGGGGGGCAGCGTGAGCGTCAGCTCGTCATCGCCGCTCGCACAGTGCACCGCGTGCAGCTCGATGTCGCAGCGTTGCAGCCGCAACCGCTGCGTGTGCAGGATGGGAATTCCCCGCCCGGACCCGGCAGCGTGCGGCCGGTCGGTCCGCTCAGCGCCCGCGGCCAGCAACGCTGCCACAGCGTCGCCGAGCATCCAGGGGTCGCGATCCTCGCGACGAAAGCAGGCGAAGCTGACAGTCGTCGAGCCGGCGGTTGCGATATGCACCGTCCAGGCGACACCGGATGCGATCACGACGGCGGCGCCTCCGGCGGGACGCACGGCGTGGCCTGCCAGGAGGCGACGCCCTGCGGCAGCGCACCACCGAGTGGCGTGCGCAGCGCAAAGACGCTGTACACACCCCAAACGATGCTGGCGGTGGCGTCAATCGGCGGGTACACCAGCACCACGACGTCGCTCTGCCCCGGATCAATGCGCACGGCGCACGACGAGTCACTCGATTGCTGGCCGAGCAGCGCCAGGGCGAACATCGGGTGGTAGTACTGGCGCAGCGCGCCGCTCGCCGTCTCCGGTGGAGCGAAGTCGCTGGCGATCTGCGCCACGTTCAGCTGCTCGTCCGAGCCCGCCTGTCCGTGATTGCTGATGCGCAAGCCGACGAAGGTGAAGTCTCCCAGTGGCGACAGCTGCGTGATCACTGCGGAGTCGCCGGGCAGCAGGCTCGACAGCGAGCTGCCCGGAGCGCGGGCCACCATGATGATCGAGAGCGGATCTGGATTCTCGTAGATGCCGCCGTCGGGGCTCGTGTACACGGTGGTGGTCGCCAGGGGGTGCACTGTTGCCGTGGTGGGCAGCCCCAGGTTTGCCGGTGGCAGCGCCTTCGGCGGTGAGGCGCACGCGACCAACACCGCGGCACACGCGGCACCGACCATGACACTGCGCGTGCTCATCTCGAACGCAGCACCGCGGGCGAAACGATGGCGACCAGCACAGCCGCTGCGCACGCCGTGGCGGCACCTGCGACCGCCACCACCGGCGCGGTGAAGGCCGGGTCTCCTCCCAAAGCGCCGATGAAGGCTGCGTGGAGATACGAGAACGGGTCAACAGTGGCAGCAACCCAGCGCCAGCCGTCGCGCGGCACACCGGTGAACAACCCGCCCAGAAACAGCAGCGGAGCGAGGATCACGGTGGTGTCCAGCAGCACCTCCCCCGGCCCGGCGCCGACGGCTGCCACGGCGCAGCCCAGCGCATTGGCCAGCATCAGCACCGCCACGACATCAACGACAAGCGCCAGGCCGGCGGCCGGTGTCACCGGCGCCATCACGATGAGCACCGCCAGCGCCGGCGCCAGTTGCACAGCGTCGACCAGCGCGCTGCCTGCTGCCCAGCCGCCCACGACACGCCAGGCGGGCTTGGGCACCAGCGCGAGGCGCGGAAGCAGGCCGGACTCCCTGGCCCGGGCGATTCCCGCCGCGGCGCCGGCAGTGCGGGTCATGGCGCACAGCACTGCCAGTAGCATCGCGGCC
>JAFAJR010000047.1 GCA_019236085.1 Candidatus Dormiibacterota bacterium | reverse complement strand
AGCGTCGCCACAGCGCTGACGGCGTCGTCATTTTCCACCCCTTCGGCCACGACGGCTGAGCCGACGGTAACGCCGGTCAGCCCCGCGACGCGGGGACCATGACGCGCTGAAGCGAAGCAGCGGCCGTGTTCAGATGCGAATCACCCTTTGACGCTGATTGCTGCGCACTGCCCTGAAGCCTCGCCTTTGACCTTGTTGACCGAGCCGCCCGAATCGCCGATCTGAGCGGCGGGGACATTGTCGAAGCAGCGGACGTTGCGGTCAAAGTCGTTGGAAGCGATTTCGGTAGCGTCGGGGTCAGCGAACGTGTTGTTGTCGATCGAGACGTCGTGCTTGACCTCGTCGTTGAACAGGCCGAACCAGCAGCTGTTCACGTCGTGCACAGAAACCTCGCCACCAACCCAGCTGGTCTCAAGGTCGTTGTACACCCCGAAGCTGAAGGCTGGATTGCCCGTCGGGTTCGAGCAGTTGATGCCCCCACCGCCGCCACGGATCGAGAGGTTTCCCCAGATCTTGGCGTCGTGGATTATCACGCCGAGGCCGTCGTGGTTGACAACGTCGCCATGGATCGCGTCGCCGACCGTGTTCACGCACGAGATCTCCGGGTCGCAGCCCAGAAGCGCCATGGCACCGTCCTGCACCCTCACATCGCCCCACACGACCAGCGTGGCATCACCCTCGGGTGACCCCGAACCCATGGCACCCGGCGGGTAGTTGGCGAAGAACGACTGCCCCGGCTGCACCAGCAGCGTCCCGTCGACGGTGATGGTGCCGCTGGACGCCAGGAAGCAGAAGCCGTCGATGGTGAGCCCGTCGTACTCACCCGGGGCGATGGGCCCGCCGTGACACACGGTGGCGTCGTCGTCATCAGCTCGAACGGTCGTGCCCGTTCCGAGCACGGCTACGCTCACGAGGGAAGCGACCGCCAAAACAATGCGCATGCCCCTCATCCACGTTCCTCCCGTTTGCCCTGAATGCCGCTGTCGGCGCCGGAAGCGTAGCAGCCGGAAGGGGGCGTCGGGACAGAACCTGAGGACCCGCGGTTTATCCCCAACGCCGTCCCGTAGTCGCCTTGACCGATGATGCGGCCGATGGTCCTGCGAGAAGCGTTCCACCCTGGAAGGACCGAGGGCATCGAGGCCGCGACGGCGGTGCCCATCACCGGCCTCGGCACAGCCCTGCCACAGCATCGCGTGGGCGGTGCGGAGCTGCTCTCTGCTCTGGCTGACGTGTGGCCAAACCTCGGCAGGCGCGTTCGCCGGCTGGGTGAAGAGCTCGACCGCGGTTCGCGCTACCTCGTGCGTTCCCCCAGCGACTTCATGCACCCGGTGCCACTCGATGAGCAGCGTTCGCGGTACATCCATGAGGCGACTGACCTCGCAGTTGGTGCGGCACGTGCTGCTATGACGGCATCGGGTGTGCGCGCCGGAGACATCGCGCTGCTCGTGGTGTCGTCCTGCACCGGGTTCGTCCTTCCAGGAGTCGACGTCCGGCTGGTCGAACGACTCGGGATTAGCGACGACGTCCGGAGGCTGCCACTCGCACATTTCGGATGCGCCGGAGGAGCCGCGGGGCTTGCGCACGCCGCCGAATGGGTGCGGCGCACCTCGGAAGGATCTGCACTGGTGGTCGCAGTCGAAGTGCCGTCGATCACGTTCCGGCCGGGGGACAGATCGACCGACAATCTGCTGAGCGCGATGGTCTTCGGTGACGGCGCCGCAGCCGCCGTGCTGGCTCCCAAACCGTCGGCACCGGGCAATCTCCGTATCGGTCGCACCCAGAGCCATCTCGTCCCCGGCACTCGCGCAGCCCTCGGCTTTGAGGTGCTCAGCGATGGCTTCAGAGTCATCGTGTCGCGCCGTCTGCCCGAGCTGATCGAGAAACATCTGGCACCGCTTGTTGACAGCTTTCTGCAGATGCCCGCGTCAGAACTGGAAGCAGTGGCCGTTCACCCAGGCGGCCGCGCAATTGTGGATGCGGTATCCAGCTGCCTTCAGCTCA
>JAFAJR010000009.1 GCA_019236085.1 Candidatus Dormiibacterota bacterium | reverse complement strand
GAACCTGTCCTGCGCCGGATCGCCGTGCTCCATGCGCTGTGCATCACCTCACACAACGCACCGCCAGGTCAAAACGAACACGGGACCGCGACTAGACTGGCTCGCGATGGCGGGAACACAACAACCCAACCCTGATCGCCTGGACATCGAAGAGCTCACTCACCTGCAGCCTGGGCTGGCCCGCCTGATGCCCGAGGTCGGAGACCGCTTCTGGAAGGCGTATCACGCGGCCGATGCACGGAACTGGCCCTTCGCCGCCTGGCAGCTGCGCGAGCTGCGCAAGCTGCTCCGGCTCGGCGAGATCACCCGTCCCAAGTACCGCGACGACCTCGAGGAGTTCATCCACGACGACCTCGAGCCGCTGCTCCAGGCGCTCGATGCTCAGGATTTCGAACGCTTCAAGGTCCTGTACACCGAGGCCGTTGACGCCGCCAACGAGTTCCACCGCCGCTGGGACAAGCCCTGGATCGTCTGGAAGCTGCCCGAGGCGCCGCCGGCAGACCTCGACCTCACGCCACGGGAATGACCGATCGCGAGGAGATGCTCTCCCGGCTCCGGGCCGGAGGCGTTCACGACCGGGCCGTCCTGTCCGCGCTCGCCGCGGTGCCCCGCCAGGAGTTCGTGCCACCGGAGCATCTGGCCGACGCCTACTCCGACAGGGCGCTGCCAATCGGCGAAGGCCAGACCATCTCCCAGCCACTCATGGTCGGGCTCATCGTCGAGGCGCTCCTCTTGAAGGAAGGCGACTTGGCGCTCGATGTCGGCACCGGCTCGGGGTACCAGGCCGCGGTCATGGCTGCCTGCGGCGCCCGGGTGGTGAGCATCGAGCGCATCCCCGCCCTGGCCGACGCCGCAGCGGCCCGGCTCAGCGCTCTGGGCTACGACGTCGAGGTGATCCTGGGTGACGGCAGCCTCGGGGCTCCCGACCGGGCGCCGTTCGACGCCATCGCAGTGGGAGCCGCGGCGCCGCGCATGCCGGTGGCGCTGGCCCGCCAGCTCCGGGACGGTGGCCGCTTGGTGGTGCCGCTGTCGTCAGGCGACATCGAGGAGCTGACCAGGCTGACGGTGACCGGCGGCCGCTGGCGCACCGACTCGCTGGGTCCGTGCAGCTTTGTCCCGCTGATCGGCGCCGACGCCTACGAGGGGTCCTGAGCGGGCACCCGGAACATCCGGACCCTGGCATTGGGCGAGGTCCGCTCCACCGCCTGCGCCGCGGCGTCACCGAAGGCGCCGCTCAGCACCATGCGGACCTCGAACTCCTGCGGCGGGGCGTCCAGCGAAGAGCGGGTGACAGTCACTGCGTACTGGTCGACCCCGTCGGGCCGGTTCGGATACCGCGACCTGGTGACGCTGACGCGCAGCCCCACCTCCGGCAGATCAACCTGGTGCCTGCCCGGCTCGCGGTCGCCCGCCGGCGCCGCGAAGTCCTCGTCGGCGCGGCGGCGCAGAGCGTCGAGGAGCTGCGACGTCGTTGCATCATGCTGGCCGCCGCTCACCGCCAGAGCCTACCCAACCGGCGCCGGCGACGTTTAGGCGTGGCGGCGGCCGCGGTACAGACAGGCATGTCGAGCCCCGAGGCTCGCATCAGGACGAGACACAACAGAGAAGTCCAGGCTTCGAATCAGGAGGCATCCCATGGCACGAACCGTCGGCATCGACCTCGGCACCACCAACAGCGTGGTCGCCGCGATGGTTGGCGGTGAGCCGACCGTGATCCCCAACGCCGAGGGCGGACGCACCACACCGTCGGTGGTGGCGTTCACCCGCACCGGTGAGCGGTTGGTCGGCACGCTGGCGCGGCGCCAGGCCGCGGTCAATCCCGAGAACACCGTCTACTCCATCAAGCGCTTCATGGGCCGCCAGCTCAGCGAGGTGCAGAACGAGACCAAGCAGGTCCCCTACAAGGTCATCTCCGGCAAGGACGGCCGCGCCGAGGTGGAGGTCGCGGGCGAGCACTACACGCCCGAGCAGATCTCCGCGATGATCCTGCAGAAGCTGAAGACCGACGCCGAGGCCTATCTCGGTGAGAAGGTCACAGAAGCCGTCATCACAGTCCCCGCGTACTTCAACGACGCGCAGCGGCAGGCCACCACGAACGCTGGCCAGATCGCGGGACTCAACGTGCTCCGCATCATCAACGAGCCCACCGCTGCATCGCTGGCGTACGGCCTGGAGAAGAAGGAGAACGAGAAGATCCTCGTCTTCGACCTGGGCGGCGGCACGTTCGACGTGTCGATCCTCGAGGTCGGCGAGGGCGTCTTCGAGGTCAAGGCCACCAACGGCGACACCCACCTCGGTGGCGACGACTACGACCGGCGCATCGTCGACTGGCTGGCTGACGAGTTCAAGCGCGACCAGGGCATCGACCTGCGCAGCGACCGTCAGGCACTGCAGCGGCTCACCGAGGCTGCGGAAAAGGCGAAGGTGGAGCTCTCGCAGCGTCAGGAGACCGAGGTCAACCTGCCATTCATCACCGCTGATGC
>JAFAJR010000078.1 GCA_019236085.1 Candidatus Dormiibacterota bacterium | reverse complement strand
GCGTCTTCGGCGCGCCCCTCGATCCGGCGGCGGACCCGTCCACCCTGACCTACGTGCCGACGCCGGAATGGTTCTTTCTGCCGCTCGATCAGTTCCTGCTGCTCACCCCGGCGCAGCCGCTCATACCCATCGGCATCATCGTGATCGTCGGTGGCGGCACGCTCGCCATGGTGCTGCTGCCCTTCTTCGATCGCAGCACCGAACGGCGTCCCACGCGCCGTCCTGAGGTGCTGGTGCCTGCGCTGTTCATGATCTTCGCTGTCGTCTTTCTTGCAATGCTCGGCGTGAACAGGCTGTACTCGCTGTGACGCTCAACCCGGTCGGCGGCAATCTGGTCACCAACGGCCTGCTGGTGGCGATCGTGATCCTGGCGCACATCCAGATCTCCGCCTACCTGATCGGCGCCTCCACGCTGGCGATCATCAGTGAGTCGGTGTCGCTGGTGCGGCAGCGGCGCGGCGCCGGCGGATTGGGCGATGCCCGGCACGACCGATTGGCGCACGGCCTGGTGAAGACATCCGTGTACGTCTTCAGCTTCGGTTCCGCGCTGGCCATCTTCTTCATGGTCTTCGTGCTCTCGTCGGTGTGGGGGAAGTTCTTCGTCACCTTCCAGTCCGTGACATTTTGGTCGTTCTTCCTCGAGGCCCTCGCATTCTTCGTCGAGGTGGCGCTGATCTACACGGTCTACGCCAACTGGCAGCGCCTCGCCAACCACCGCCGGGCCAGGCTGGGACTGCTGATCCTGCTCAACCTGGACATGTGGTGGCAGATGTGGTTCATCGACGTCGTCGCCTCGTTCATGCTCACCCCGAACGGCGGTGACGTCAACTATCTGAACCAGATCCTCAACCCCACACAGATACCGCTCGACATCCACCGCACAGTGGGCAACATCGCCTTCACCGGTGCGGTGGTCGCGGGGGTGGCGGCTTTCAAGTACCTGCGGGCGACCCGGCGGCTGGAGGCGGCACAGCGCACCATCGCCGTCGCTGCTACGCCGGCTCCGTCCGTCGGCGCGATGTCATCCGCGGCGCTCGCCGCCGAGCCGCACGAGGCTGCCGAGGCTCGCTACTGGGACTGGGTTGCGCAATGGGGCGTGCTGTTCCTGCTCGGCTTCACGCTGTTGCAGCCGTGGATCGGCTACTCGTATGCCAAGGAGGTGCAGCTGCACGCCTACGCCTCGTGGTTCGACATGATGTTCGGGTCGATCAGCAACGTCTTCCTGGTGCAGATCACGCTGCTGGGCACCATCTTCACGCTCAGCGCTGCGTACTTCTGGCGGCGGATGAAAGCCGCGGAGGCGCCGCATCACCGCAGGCAGGGTGTGCTGGTGCTGCTGCTGGCACTGACCACTCTGTGGGCCGCGCAGCCTGCATGGTTCGCCTGGACGTATGACCAGGTGGTGGCCGAGCACCTCAACTACCCGTGGTGGCAGGGCGGCCTGCTCAACCCCATCGGCAACTTCATCCCGTACAAGGTGGGAGCGCTGTTCGCCATGGTGTTCTTCGGCCTGTGGGCCATCACCTCGTACCTGCGTGCCTATGCCAGGGAGGAACTGCCTTCAGGCCGGACAGGGCGGCGCGCGCAGTGGCTGCTGGTCGGGCTCACAGTCGTGACCAGCGTGATGATGATCGTGATGGGCATCATCCGCGAGCACTCGCGGCAGCCGTACCTGGTGAACGGCGAGATCACCATCTCCAACCAGCAGATCACCAACAACCAACCGAGCCTGCCCGGCGGCTCGTCAACCTCGACATCGCCGGCGCCATGAGCACGGAAGCGCCGGTTGCAGTGGTGACGCCGCCCCAGGGCGTTGTGGCGGTGCGCGTGATGCTGTTCGGCAGCGCGTCGGAAGAGCTGCGGCGTGCGTTGCATCCGCCCTGGCCACGCTGGATGCGGCGGCTGTACAGCATGGAGGAGCGCTCCAGCGCCGGCATCGACGTCAGCGAAGGCGAGACCACCATTCCCGCCGCGCTGTCGGCCCTGGGAAACCACCTGCGGCATCACCTCGACCTGGCCGCGTTTGTGACTCAGGGTTTGGAGGACTGCGGCTTCGAGCTGGAGCTCGACCCACCCGACGCGGTGCTGGCGACGGCACGCATGACACCGGCGGCGGCGCGCGACCTGCTGGACCGTCAGGGGGTTGCGGGTCCCATGTGCGCTGTGTGCGAGCTGGACTCCTCGGGATGGCCGCGCATGTGGTACGGCGGTGACGGAGCGTGAGCACTGTCGTCATCGCAGCGGCAGCACCGCAGGTGGCGCGGATCCTAGAGCACAAGCTCCGCCGCGAGGGACACCAGGTCATGTGCGTCAACGACACGAGCTCGGTGCGCCGAGTGCTCGAGGACGGGGATGTCGACGTGCTCATCACCGACGCCGGGCTGCGATCTGCGTTGGAGGATGCGCGTCCGCGTGCCGGATGGCTGCTGATGCTGGACTCGTTCGATCCGCCGGGCACGGCGCACGCCGCGATGCACGACGGCGCGGCGGGCATCGTGCGCCTGCCGTTCAAGCCGACCGCTGTGGCGGCTCAGGTGGCGACGCTGCTGTCGCTGACTCCATGATCCGCACCAGGAGCGAGCACGCCGTGGCGCCGGTGCTGCAGGCCGACGGGGTGGCGTTGCGGCATCGCAACGGCCGCGGTGTCGGACCGCTGAGCCTCGATGCCGGAGCAGGTGAGTGCATCGGTCTGATGGGCCCGAACGGCGCGGGCAAGACCACGTTGCTGCGGTTGCTGGCAACACTTGAGCACACGCGACACGGGTCGCTTCGCTGGTTCGGCGGCCTGGGACCGGTGCAGGCGCGGCGGCACATCGGGCTCGCCCCGGACACGGTGGTGGAGGAGGGGTCGTTGACTGCGCGGCAGGCGACCCACTTCTGGGCCAGGCAGTGGTTGTCCCGCGATGCTGCGGCAGCGCACGTGCAGCGGGCGCTGCACGCATTCGACCTCGAAGAGGTGGCGGACGAGCGCGTGTCGCACTTCTCGTTCGGCATGCGGCGCAGGCTCGGCTTGAGCCAGGCATTCGTGCACGATCCTTCGCTGGTGCTGCTCGACGAGCCCACCGCCGGACTCGACCCGGCGGGCGTGCTGGCGCTGCGCACCGTGCTGCAGCAGCGCCGCGTGGTGGGTCAGACAGCGGTTGTGGCCAGCAATGACTGCGACTTCGTCGCCGCGGTGTGCGACCGGGTCATCTTCCTGGTGGACGGTATTGTGGCGCGCGACGCG